>CAYYCE010000250.1:0-5141 GCA_964469635.1 uncultured Kineosporiaceae bacterium | reverse complement strand
TCGTCGCCTTGCCGCTCGACGGCACTGGCGAGCTGCGGGTGCCGGTGTTCGGCTCGCTGTTCCAGAAGGTCGCGATCAGCCGGTTCACCCGCAACCTGGGCACCATGCTGCGCTCCGGGGTGCCGATCCTGCAGAGCCTCGAGATCGTCGGCGACACCAGCGGCAACATCGTCATCCGCGACGCCGCGAAGGCGGTCGAGGAGAACGTGCGCCGGGGCGAGTCGCTGACCGCGCCGCTGTCCGAGCACAAGGTGTTCCCGCCGATGGTGGTGCAGATGCTGGCGGTGGGTGAGGACACCGGCGCCATGGACACCATGCTGCACAAGATCTCCGACTTCTACGACCAGGAGGTCGAGGCCACGGCCGAGGCCCTCACCAGCCTGATCGAGCCGCTGATGATCGCCTTCCTGGGCGCGATCATCGGGGCGATGATCATCGCCCTATACATGCCGATCTTCTCCGTCTTCAACCTGATCCAGTAGACGGGGCATGGTCGCCTCCGGTCGGATGCGCCGTTCGGAGGACCTTCCTCAAGTCGCGACCCGGTCGGGTCGATGCCCCTCATGTCATCGCAATCGATGCCCGGACCCTACGTCTGCGAATGGGTTCGGCGCCGCCGTTCGAGTTGAAGGAGAGCACTAGATGCTCGCTCGCATCCGCAAGTCCATGGAGGAGAGGGACGAGGGCTTCACCCTCATCGAGCTCCTGGTCGTCATGATAATCATCGGCATCCTGGCCGCGATCGCCATCCCGGTGTTCCTGAGCCAGCGTGCCAAGGCAGAGGACACGGCCACCAAGGCCGACGTCACCGCCATCGGCAAGGAGGTCGCGACCTACTACGTCGACAACACGTCCGCTCCGACGGTGGCCCTCGCCAGCGGCGAGTACACCCTGAACGGCGGCGACATCGCCCGCCAGAGCCGGACCACCATCAGCCTCGGCACCAACAACTACTTCACCGACCCCACCACCTGGTGCGTCTCCCTGAGCAACACCAAGGGGAGCGAGCCCGACTGGCAGTACTCCTCGGCCGGTGGCCTGGAGACCGGCGACTGCACGTGATCCACGGATCTGAGCTGCGCCGCTAGGCGGCGACCGGGGTGATCCCGCAAGGGGTCACCCCGGTCGTGTTCCGCCGTGGGGCGGGCCCACCGCGCCGGCACCAGTCAACCCCTGTTCCAGACGGGATCGTCATCGTGAGTCGATCGACCAAGTCCGACGAGGGCTTCAGCGTGATGGAAGCCGTCGTGGCCTCGACGTTGCTGGGCATCTCCGCCGTGGTCGTCGCGACCCTGCTGTTCGGCACCCTGCGGGTCACCAACGACTCCCTGCGGCGCACGGCCGCGGCCGACATCGCCGCCAGCCAGATCGAGGCGATCCGCCAACTCGCGGCCACGGACATCCCCGACGGCAAGGTCACTCTGGCCTCCCAGACGGTCGGCGGCACCACCTTCGACGTGGTGCAGGAGTCCACGTACACCACCTACAACGGCTCGGTGTCCGCCTGCACCGGCACCGGCTCCCTGGCGGCCAAGCGGGTCACCGTCACCGTGACGTGGGACAACATGGGCGCCACGCAGCCGGTGACCACGGAGACCCTGAGGGGGCTCGGCTTCGATGCCAGCAGCGGCGGTCTCGACGCGACGAAGGGCTCGGCGGCGGTCTACGTGCTGGACTCCGACGGCCAGCCGGTGAGTGGGGCCCAGGTGCTGCTGCGGTCCGGTTCCGGCACCACGCTCGGCACCCAGGCCACCGCCGGTGACGGCTGCGCGGTGTTCACCAACCTGTCCTCGGGCCAGAACGTCTACTCCAGCGCATCCAAGACCGGCTACGTGTCCGTCGACGGCACCGACACCGTCGAGGACACCGGCAGCGGCGTGATCGCCAACGCGGTCGTCAAGAGCACCCTGCAGCTCGGCCTGCCGGGCGAGCTCGTCGCGACCATGGGACTGCCTGCCGGCGCCGTGATGCCGGTCTCCTACTCGACCACGACCTTCGCCCCCTACGTCACCAGCACCCTCTGGCCCAGCATCAGCAGCCGGCGCAACCCGCCCGACTGCGCCACGGCCAGCCCGGCCCAGGTGTGCCAGACGGCCGCCTCGACGACCGCCACCCAGATCGGTCGGCTCTTCCCCGCCGCCTACGGCGTCTGGTTCGGCGGCTGCCAGGACGCCCAACCCGCCACGGTGACTCTCGCCACCGTCGACTCGGGGATCACCGCCACCACGGTGGCCGACGTCGGCGCGGTGGCGGTGAGCGCGGCCGACCTCGGCGGGGTGGGCCGGACCGTGGTGGCCCGGCACGCCGCGGACGCGAGCTGCACCTCGGGCGATCTGGTTCAGCTCACGGCCCTGGCCCCGGTGGGGCTGAGCACCACGGTCGCCCTGCCGCCGGGGAACTGGACGGTCTCCTTCGACGACGGCACGGGCTCCCAGCCGGTCACGGTGACCGGCGGCTCGGTGTCCACGGTGACGGTGGGTTGAGATGGCGTACCGGCGCCGACCCGAACTTCGGCTGAGGACCGACGACTCCGGCCTGAGCCTCGCGGAGCTGCTCGTCGCGATGATGCTGTCCTCGGTGGTGTTCGTCGTCGGCGGCACGATGCTCAACAGCACCCTGCGCCAGCGGGCCTTCGCGGACGCCAAGACGACGTCCCAGGCCGACGCGCGGATCGCGGTGGAGTTGCTGACCCGGGACCTGCGCGTCGCCGTCCCCGAGCCGGGCGCCGGCAGCAAGAGCGCGTTCTCCTACGCCTCGCCGCGGAAGATCACCTTCTATTCCCAGGCCGGCGGCTCCACGCCCGTGATCTCGAAGATCACCTACGAGGTCGACGCCACCTCGGAGTGCCTGCGTCGGACGACGACGCCCTACACCGCCGGCTCCTTCCCGAGCTCGGCGACCACGACCCGATGCGTCGCCCCGGGGTTGGTGAACACGGACGGTCAGGCGTTGTTCGCCTTCTATCGGATCCTTCAGGACGCCACCACGGCGCCCGTCGAGATCACCGTGCCGTCCGGCGGCTATGCGCCGCCGACGCAGGAGGACCCGCTGAAGTTCATCGCGAGCGTGCGGATCACGCTGTGGCTGCGGGCCCAGGACCACGTCGAGGTCACGCCGACCGTCGTGGACCACTCGATCACCCTGGTGAATCAGAGCAACGCGATCAGGAATGGAAAGATCACATGAGGTGGGTGCGGCGATACGGCAGCCCGTCCCGACGGCGTGACGACGACGCCGGCATGGCCCTGGTGTTCGTCATGGCGGTGCTGTTCCTGCTCACCGCGCTGCTGCTGGTGAGCCTGTCGTACACCTTGCAGCAGCAGGTGCCGACCCGCACCAGCCAGGACGCCAAGGCGGCCGTGGCGGCCGCCCAGGCGGGCCTGGACGACTACCTCGCCCGGCTGACCAACAACCAGGGGTACTGGAGCAGCACCGATTCGACCAATCCGGCCTTCACCACCGGTGAGACCATTCCGGGAAGCCTCACCGGCGCCACGTTCACCTATTCGGTGGTCTGCACACCGAACCAGACCGAATGCGCCGGTCGGCTGGTGGTCCGGGCGGTGGGCACCGTGAGCGGTGTGCAGCGGGCGCTGACCGCGACGTTCGAACCCGGAAGCTTCCTCAACTACGTGTACTTCACCGACAAGGAGAACCTGAGCCCGCTCTATACCGGGAGCAGCTCCACGACGTGCACCAAGCGGTGGTGGCAGGGGCGGAACTGGGGCAGTTGCAGCGAGATCCAGTTCGCCGACGGCGACGTCCTCGACGGCCCCATGCACACCAACGACACGCCCATGGTCAGCGGCTCGGTGCAGTTCAGCGGCGAGGCGACCACCGCCACCATGACCCCGTACGGGAGCTCGCCCTCGACGGAGTGCTCCGGGTCGAACTGCTACCGCGTGAACGGGTCCGTGAACTTCACCGGGTACACGCCCGAGTACGGCGGCCTGGTGCAGATCCCGGCGTCCAACACCGAGTTGTCCCAGAACGCCCAATCGGTGGGGTGCGTGTACTACGGCGCCACCCACATCACCTTCAGCGGGACCACGATGACCGTCTACAGCCCGGGGACGACGGTGGCCAACCGGACGGCCTGCTTCGACCCGAGCAACCGCAGCAACCCCCAGACCGTGGCGATCCCGCCGGCGATCTACGTGGATGACCTGGCCGGGTACTGCAACCAGAGCAACCAATCCGCCCAGGGGTTCCCCAGGACCCAGGGCAGCGGCTGGAGCGCCGTCACCGAGACCACGTCGGGGGTGACCCCCAGCTATGCGTGCAACCTCGGCACGGCCTACATCAAGGGCTCCGTGAACGCCAACGTCACCGTGGGGACCAGCCAGGACATCATCGTGACCGGTGACCTGACGTACACGAACGACCCGCGGACCCACGCCGAGAGCACCGACATCGTGGGCCTGATCCCCGGTCACAGCGCCTGGGTGTACCACCCGGTGTCCCACAGCTACTACGGCGGCTACTCGGAGATGCTCAGCTCGAGCGAGCGGGTGCACGAGATCGACGCCGCGATCCTGACCATCCAGGACAGCTTCATCGTGCAGCAGTACGACCGGGGCAGCTACCTGGGCACCCTGACGGTCTACGGATCGCTGGCGCAGAACTACCGCGGCACCGTCGGCGCGTCCTATTCCAACGGGACCACCACCGGCTATCTCAAGAACTACCAGTACGACACGCGGTTCGTGGGCGGGGCGATCCAGCCCACCTACTTCCTCAAGCCGCTGTCCGCCCAGTGGCAGTACGAGAGCGTCACCGACGGCTGAGCCGTCGCGGTCGGCCCCGACGGTGAGGGGTACGGTCGGCGCGTGCTGATCCTCCTGTGCGCCGTGATGGGGCTGGCGATCGGCTCCTTCCTCAACGTCGTGGTGGCCCGGGTGCCGGCGGGGATGTCCGTGGTGACACCGGCCAGCCGGTGCCCGCGGTGCGAGGAGCCGATCCGGGCCCGGGACAACGTGCCGGTGTTGTCCTGGCTGCTGCTGCGCGGTCGCGGCCGCTGCTGCGGCACGCCCATCGCCGTCCGCTACCCGCTGGTCGAGGCCGGCACCGCGCTGGCCTTCGGGGCGGTCGCGGCCTGGGCGCAGTCCGGCGCCGGCACCTCCGTGTGGCCGCTGGGCGAC
>CAYYCE010000249.1:0-5147 GCA_964469635.1 uncultured Kineosporiaceae bacterium | reverse complement strand
CTTCGTCCAGAAGGTCGACCACCTCGCCTTCGCCGAGGCCGTCGAGCGGTTGGCCTCGCAGCTCGGGTACGAGGTGCGCTACGAGGACGACGACGGTCGGGCGGCCTCCGGGCGGCGCGAGGGTGTGGGGATGCGGCAACGCCTGGTCGAGGCGAACCGGGTGGCGATGCAGTACTACGGCGAACTGCTCGCCGGTTCGCCGGACGCGATGGCCGGACGCTCCTTCCTCACCGAACGCGGTTTCGACCGGACCATGGCCGAGCAGTTCGGCATCGGCTTCGCCCCGCGCGCCGGCGAGGCCCTGCTGCGGCATCTGCGGGGGCGGGGGTTCACCGAGGACGAACTGGTCGCCTCGGGGCTGGCCGGGCGCGGCCAGCGGGGGCTCTACGACCGGTTCCGGGGCCGGCTGCTGTGGCCGATCCGCGACATCGCGGGTGACGTCGTGGGGTTCGGGGCCCGGCGGCTGTTCGACGACGACCGGATCGAGGCCAAATACCTGAACACCCCGGATACGGCGATCTACAAGAAGTCGCAGGTGCTCTATGGGGTGGATCTGGCCAAGAAGGCCATCGCCCGGGACCGCCAGGTGGTCGTGGTCGAGGGGTACACCGACGTGATGGCCTGTCACCTGGCGGGGGTGGCCACCGCGGTCGCCACCTGCGGCACGGCCTTCGGGGCCGATCACATCCGGATCGTGCGCCGGCTGCTGGGCGACGACAGCGTCCAGGGTCAGGTGGTGTTCACCTTCGACGGCGACGCGGCGGGGCAGAAGGCCGCGATGCGGGCGTTCGAGGACGACCAGCGGTTCGTGGCGCAGACCTACATCGCAGTAGCCGACGGTGGGATGGACCCCTGCGAGCTGCGGCAGACGCGCGGCGACGAGGCGGTGCGGGAGCTGGTGGCCCGGCGTGAGCCGTTGTTCCAGTTCGCCATCCGCACCGCGTTGACGAGCTTCGATCTGGACACCGCCGAGGGGCAGGTGGGGGCGTTGCGGCACGCGGCGCCGCTGGTGGCCCAGATCCGGGACGCCTCGCTGCGCCCGGCGTACGCCCGGCGGCTGGCGGGCTGGCTCGGCATGGAGGTCGAGCCGGTGGCGGCGGCGGTGCACCGGGCGGGACGTGGTGGCCGTCGACGCGAGGAGTGGCCGGTCGACGACCGGCAGCAGCGGTCCGCGGCGCCGGCGACGCCGCGGACCGATCCTCGCGATCCGGTCACCCGGGTCGAGCGCGAGGTGCTGCAGTGTCTGTTGCAGGTGCCGCAGCAGGTGCCGGTGGAGGAGACCGAGGCCCTGGGGGAGAACGCCTTCGAGGTGCCGGCCTACCGGGCCGTGCACAACGCCGTCCGGGCGGCGGGCGGGGTGCGGGCGGCCCGGACGGCGAGCCGCCAGGCGTGGGTCGAGGCGGTGCACGAGCAGGCCCCCGAGGCGGTGCGACCGCTGGTCACCCAACTGGCGGTCGAACCGCTGGCCGCCGACAGCGACGAGATGACCGCACGGCTCGCCCGGTTGAGCGTGCTCAAGCTCGCCGATCTGGACGTCGGGCGGCAGATCGGGATGCTGCACAGCCGGCTGCAGCGGCTCGACCCCGGCGATGTCGCGCAGCTCGAGCTGCTGGCCGAGTTGCAGGCCGCCGAGAGACACCGCCACGCGCTGCGCAACGCCATGGACGGCGACTGAGGATGCGATGGCCGTCGAGGCGCCCGTCCCTGCCGCCGGAGGCGGTGCAGTCCCTGGGGATCGAGCCGGGGGAGAGGGTGTTGGCCTGGTCCGCGTTGGTCGGCGGCGGGTACGCCGCGGCCACGCCGGTCGGGGTCCGGGCGCTCACCCCGTTCGGCCGGCGGGTGCGTCGTCCCTGGGTCGAGGTCGATCGCGTGGCCTGGGACGACGATTCCCGGACGCTGGCGATCTGGTGGGTCGGGTCGCGCCGGGCGCTGGGGCTGGAGCTGGCCGGGGGGTCGTTCCTGCCCGAGGTGGTGCATGAGCGGCTGCGTTCGTCGATGCTGGTCACCCGCGACGTCGCGCTGCCGGGCGATCGGACCGCCAAGCTCACGCTTCGCCGGGACGCCGACGGGGTGGTGACCTGTCAGGTCGACCTGCCGCCCGGGGTTCGGGCCGGCGACCCGAAGGTGCAGGCCGTCGTCCGGGCGGCCGAGCGCCGGCTGCACGAGGAGGCGGGGGTGTGAGCACCGGAGCTCGCGCTCGGACCTCGCTCAGGAGGTGCTCAGAAGGGCGGTGGATCGTCGGGCGGGAGCCCGGGGTCCGGGAGAGGCCAGGCCCCTGGTAGCCGGCCGTCGGCTTCGAGTGGCGGCGGATCTTCCGATGGCTCGCCGATCTCGAGTCCGCTGGGGGTGCGCCAGGTGAGTTCGCCGGTCGTCGCGTCCAGGGTGGCCAGGAACGACAGGTGGGTCTTCACCAGGTGGTGGAACCGGCACAGCGGCACCAGATTGTCCTCGGCCGTGGGCCCGCCCTCGGAGAACGGGACGACGTGGTCGAGATCGCACTCCGGGGCTCGGCGCCGGCACCCGGGGAAGCCGCAACGGGGCCGGGCGGCCCGTACCAGGGCCTTCACCGACTCAGAGGGGGTGTAGCCGGTGTCGACCGCGCCACGGCCGGCACCGATGATCGATCCATGGGTGGGGGAGTCGATGTCGTCGTCGGTGACGTGGCAGCGCCAGACGGCCCGGCCGCCGTGGTCGTTCAGCAGCGAGGCGAGGGCGCGGGCGGGGATCGGGCCGGTGCCGTCGAGCTCGATCAGGCCGAATGCGGTGGGGGTCGCCCGCCCGGCCCAGATCGAGGCCAGCACCTGGTAGGGGACGGTGACGTTCAGGCAGACCCTGGGAACGGCCCGGACGCTCACGGCCCCAGGGCGTTCGGGCACGGCGGGTTCGACCGCTGCGGGATCGTCGGCCAGGGTCGAGGGCATGGTGGCGGGGTCGGTGATGAGGTCGAACAGGACCTCGGCCATGGCGCAGGGCTGCCGGTCACGGGTCTCGCCGGCGCGCAGGGCCAGGGCTGCCCGCAGATCGGCGACCGAGGTGACGGAGCCGTTGTAGGTCAGCGCCGCCCGCCCGTAGCCCTGGTCGCGGACCATGACGGCGTCGGCCTCCGCGGCGGCGTCGTCGAGCAGGTCGCGGTAGGTGCCGGGGTCGGCCTGGGCGATCAACCGCTCCAGCCGCGACCGGAGACTCGCCTGCCCCATGCGCTCGGCGACCGGCATGATGCTCTGCTCCACCCAGGAGCGCTCGCGAAGGCCGGGCAGCCGGTCGGTCTCACGGGCCACGAGGCGTGCCCTGGTGGTGGAGATGGTGCCGTCGAGGAGGGCCCTGTACAGGACCGGGTGACTCTCGGGGTAGGCGGCGAGCATGTCCACCCGGTCGCGCAGTGCGCCGGGCCCGCCGCGGGCGTGGGCGGCGACCTCCTCGACGGCGGCCGTCAGGGCTCGTTGGTCGAGATCGCGCACCCACTCGGGGATCCGTGTGTCGGGACCGAGGTCGAGCTCCTCGGGACGGTGGGACTCGTAGCGCCACGCCAGTTCCCGAGTGAGCCGGGCCTGGGCCAGTTCGGCGAAGGTGACCACCTGCCGGCAGGCGACCGCCGCGGCCACCAGGTGGGCGTCGGAGGCGCCCGACGGCCAGGACTCCACCAGGGCCACCGCCGCCGCGGTCACGAGCGCAGGTTCGGCCCTGCCGGTCAGGAAGCGTTCGCACACCGACCGAACCAGCGAGTCACGGGCGTCGGCGTCGTCCGGCCCGCCGTCGGTGAACCACTGCCGGATCCGGTCGACGGCGGCGCGGCTGCGGGCCAGCTCGCTCGTCAGCGCCTCGTTCTCGGCGCGCAGGCGCGCGAGCTCGGCGGCCTCGCCCTGCAGCAGATCCCCCGAGAACATGACCACAGTCTAGTCGAACATACGTTCGATATCAAGCGTGGATCACGCCATCCGGTGTCGCCCTGTCGGGGTGACGGGCAGGTGCGGGTCCCTGCCCGAGGCTTGGTACAGTGCTGGTCGCCGATCCCGCGTAGCTCAATCGGCAGAGCGTCCGGCTGTTAACCGGCAGGTTGAAGGTTCGAGTCCTTCCGCGGGAGCTCGGGAGGTCCACGATGATCGAGAACAGTCCGAAGGGCCTACAGCGGGCGCTCTTCCGTGCTCCGATCTATCTGTATCGCGTCGGTCTGGGCGTCCTGCTGGGGAGCCGGTTCGTCTATCTGGTCCACACCGGCCGTACGAGCGGACGCCGTCGCGAGGTGGTCCTCGAGGTGGTCCGGTTCGATCGGGCGACGCCCGAGCTGTTCGTGGTCGCCGGTTGGGGGCGCAAGGCCGACTGGCTGCGCAACATCGAAGCCGCCCCGGCCGTCGAAGTGCGGGTGGGGCGCGAGCGGTGGCAGCGGCCCCGCCAGCGGTTCCTCGACGCCGAGGAGATGACCGGGCTGCTGCACGACTACCGGGAACGTCACCCGCGGGCCTGGGCGGCCCTGGCCCCTCGGCTCGGGCTCGACCCGAACTCGCCGGACGCCGGCGTGGCCGAGGCGGTCGAGAGCTTCCCGGCGGTCGGCTTCCGTCCCCACGAGTGAGCGCTGCGTTCCACGAGCGGCCGAGCGGCCCACCCGATCAGTCGACGTCGGCGTAGTGCTCCACGTGGGGCGGCGTCGCGAAGTGCGGGCCGATGGCCCCGCGCCAGGCGCCGAACACCTCGGGGACGGCGCGGAAGTTCTGTTCGTGGGCCTGCACGGAGTCCCACTGGACCATCAGGACGAACGTCGAGGGGGACTCCACACCGCGGGTCATCCGGACGCTGTGGCAGCCTTCCGTCCGCTCGAGCAGGTGCCGTGCCCCTCGATAGTCGGAGACGAAATCGTCCTCGTGTCCCGGGCTGATGCTGAACGTGGCGATCTCGAGAACCATGCAGGGCATCCAACCACGGCGCGGGGCATCCAACCACGGCGCAGGGCATCCAACCACGGCGCGGGCGTAGGCTGGCGCCCGGGTCAGGTGCCCCTTGCCACGTGGTCACCCCCTTCTGTCCACCTTCATAGACGGAGATCTCCTATGGCAGCGCCCAGTCCCGGGTACTCGATCACTCTGCGCGTGCAGTCGCCCGTCCACCCCCACGCCGCGGGGGATCTGACGACGGCCATCGGCAAGGCCGGGGGT
>CAYYCE010000248.1:0-5155 GCA_964469635.1 uncultured Kineosporiaceae bacterium | reverse complement strand
GAGCTTATCAACGAGCGCATCGACAACCTTCTGCTCAATGCGCTCGACCACTACCTTGCCGCTGCCCCGGGGCACCAAGGACCGGCTGCTGTGCCCGCCTGTTCCGTCACGGCGAGGATCCTCCACTTCAAGCACGGAATCGCCAAGCCAGAACCTCACGAGTCGCGCACTGACGACGGCCTGTTCGCTATCCAGAGTCGCCTCGCCATCCGCCACCACCCGCTGCGCACAGGCCATCGCGACATCCCACCACTGTGCCTGCGCTCGCGCCCTCGCTGCGCGGTAGAGATCTCTTTGCTCCTGGTTCGACCGCCGCATGGCGGCGAGTTCCTCCTCGGTTGCCTGCCGCCCGCCCTCGGAGGTGAGCACCGCTCCCTCGCGGGAGCCGGCCGTGGTTGAGGGAGACGGCGGGCGGTCGGGTCGGCCCGGGTGCCGCGACCGTGGCGGCACCCCGCGCAGATAGCGCTGCGCCGGCGGAATCAACCACCAGACCAGCCACCCCGGCACGCGCACCCCTGCACACTATGCCGAGCGGCGCGGTCAGTTGCGGCCGCTCGGGGCACGAGCGCGCGGCTGCGCTACTCGCAGACCCGGTAGTCCCGGATCGGTTGCGCCACAGGCAAGATCACGCTGTGTCGACGTTCCCCCGTGTCTCGGGGGCGGGAGCACACCGGGTCACTGCGCCGGACGTCGCTCAGCCTGGCCGGCAGAGGCGTGCAGCCGGAGTAGGTAGCCGGCGTTGATCGCAGCGACCGTGCTGCGCGGCGTGAGAACCGCCGGTCGGCCGTCCGGCAGCGGCAGTCGGTCGGCGTAGCCGCCAGGGGTCCAGCGACGCATGGTGCCTCCAACGACAAGCCACGGCTCGCCATCCCAGTGAACGAGCACGCCGTCCGGCAGGGTGGTGCCGTCCGCGCCCCATGTCACCCGGCTCCCGCCCGAGAGCGCCCGCTCGCGATGCAGGATCTCGTCAATCTCGTCCGCTGCCGGCCGCGCGGACAGTCCGAGCGCCAGCGCCCAGCACCGCTGGAAGCGCCGGAAGTCGGCGTACCGGCACTCCGCACAGGGCCGATGCCCCGCGGCCAGCGCCGTCGCCTCGTCCAGGAAGAACAGGTGGGTGTACCGGTTCGGCGTCATCACGACGCGGTGCCGACCGCGGAACTCCAACAGACAGATGATCCAACGGCGGGCCTGGGACCGGCGGACGATCACCCCGTTCCGGTCGTGCAGGATGCCGCGGTTGCCGGTCAGGGTGCCGCGCGCCGCCACGGCGATCAGATCCCCCTCGGGGGTTACCCGGTTCCGCCACGGCATCTGCGCATGGTAAGCGCCGCGGCCGGCGACCGGCGGCGCTGTCGGCGTCAGAAGCGTCAGAAGTGTGCGACCGGAAAGGGCCTGTGGCCTGGCAGGCTGGTGGCGAATCCGACCAGGAGGACACCCGATGGATCACCGCGACATCCTGATCGACGCCGCCCGGCGCCCGGTCGACAGCGCCCGCCAGGTGCTCGAGGGGATCGGTTCCGATGCCCTGAACCAGATGCCGGACGGCGAGCACTCCTCGATCGCCTGGCTCATCTGGCACGCCGCCCGGCAACAGGACGCGCAGATCGCGGACATCTCCGGTGCCCGCCAGGTCTGGCAGGCACAAGGCTGGGCCGAGCGCTTCGGTCTGGCCCGCCCGGTCGGGGCGATCGGCTTCGGAGACTCTCCGTCCGAGGTGGCCAAGGTGCGGGTTGCCGATCCGGCTCTGCTGAGCGGATACCTCGAGGCCGTGGTCGCGCGGGTGATCGACTACGTCGCCCAACTGTCGCCGACGGACCTGGACGACATCGTTGACGTGCGGTGGGTCCCACCGGTCACCCGGGGCGCGCGCCTCGTCAGCACCATCGACGACGCGGTGGTACACGTCGGCCAAGCCGCATACCTCCGCGGATTGCTGGAGAACTGGCGCATCGGATACTGACCACGCCGCTGCCGCCCCGGCAGCTGACCGCGGCCCACCACGCGAACGCTCACCGGCATGGGCCTCCGAGGCTGGTCGTGGGCCTCCGACACCGCCGTCGGAGCCGCCTCGCGGATCCCCGCCGCGCCACCTGTTCGGCCTGGACTCGGGTGGACACCTGCAGCTCGGGCGACCTTCCCGACGACCCGCCTCCGTCGAGGTCCTGGGTCTGGCGTCCGTGGACTAACGCTGTTAGCCTTATAACTAACAACGTTAGTAGCGAGGTGCAGCGGTGAACGCGAGGATGACTCCTGTCGAGGTCGGTGCTTGCTGGCCAACGGCCGTGGCGTTCGGGGTGCTGGCCGGCCTGGGCGGCATCACCCACGGCATCGGTGAGGTGCTGCAGGGCAGCGTGCCCGTCGAGGGCATTGCGCTCGACTCGTGGACGACGGGGCCCATCGCCGAGCACATGGGTGGGGAGCCCGGGATCACCGTGCTGCCGACCGCCCTTTCGGCGGGGCTGGTCACGCTTGTGTTGGCGTGCTCGGTCGTGGCGTGGTCGGTCGTCGGCCTGCGCAGGCGCCATGGGGGCGCGGTGCTGACCCTGCTGTCGTTCGGCATGCTGCTCGCCGGTGGCGGGGTCGGTCCCCCGGTCATCGGGATGCTCGCCGGCGCAGTGGGACGGTGCGACGCTGACCACCAACCGCACTGGGCCCAGCGGCTGCCCGCTCGCGCGCGTCGGCGTCTGGCCCGTGCCTGGGATGGCCTGTTCACCGTGGCGCTGGTGAACGGGCTGTTCCTGGTGGTCGGGTCCGTGATCCTCGTCTACTTCGCCGGCCTGCACATGCCCGGCTTGTTCGAGGGGAGCTTCTTCCTCAGCGTGGTCCTGCTCCTGCTCCTGCTGATCGCGGCGCCCGCCCATGACGCCAGGAGGCGCGACTCCGAGCAGTCGAACCGCCAACGGTCCGTGGCGGGCCTGGAGGCCCGATCGGTCGACGACATGCCCGTCCGGGGCTCGGCGCGGTGAGGCCCCCACAGTGCTGGGATCCACCACGGGCAGCACGGCCCACGGTGCCCCCCCGCACGCGGGCGCGTCAGCCGGACGCCACCGAGTGAGGGACCCAGCATGACGAGCCGACCAAGTCGGGCACTGAGCCGGCACCGGCTCTACGAGCGCGCCCTGGCCATCGTCGACGCCGAGGGCCTCGAGGCGCTGACCATGCGTCGGCTGGCGGCGGACGTGGGCGTGAAGGCACCGTCGCTGTACAACCACGTGACCGGGAAGGACGACCTCGTCGACGGCGCGTTGCGGGTCATGAGAGCCGAGGTCCGCCCTCCGTCCCCGGCCCCGGAGAACTGGAGACTCCTGATGGCGGCGATCTTCACCGAGTACCGGCGTGTGCTCGCCGCCCACCCGAACATGATGCCGCTGGCGGGCCGGCGCCTGCCGGGCGAGAGCGAGAGCGGCAGCGGGCTGGAGTACCTGAGCAGCCAAGGGTTCACCGTCGAGGAGTCCGTCGAGATCTGGCAGTCCCTCCTGGCACTCACCGTGGGGTTCTCCGTGTTCTCCTCCGGCCACGCCGGCACCGACACCCGCGGACTGCCCACCCCGCTGCGGGACCGCGCCGGCCAGTGGCGCGACGAGACCTTCCAGCGCGCCCTCCTGGCGGTCATGGAGCGCTACGGGAACGCCGAGCCGTCCGCGACGAATGGCGAGCCTCGAACCGGACGCCGGTGAGGTCGAGGCTCCCGTGGGCCGTAGCCCGACGACGATCCACCTTCTCGCGCGGCAATCGAGCCCCCGGGGCAGGCTCGAAAGACGTGCCGACCGCGGCTTCGAGCGGAAGGGCCGCTCCGCGGCACGAGCGCACGCAAGGCCGTGCCACTCGGGAGCCATGGCCGGACGTGTGTCGCACGGCGCCTTGGAGGCCAGGGATCCGCTCCTTGGCAACTCCCTGTCGACTGTTCCGGGTTGCTATGTTGCAGGCGTGACCAGGGCCGCGGGTTGGGCGTGAAGGCCGTCGTCTACGACCGGTACGGGACCCCCGATGTGCTGCGCGTCGAGGATGTTCCGATGCCTACCCCGGTCGCCGGCCAGGTGCGGGTGGAAATCGTTGCGACGTCGGTCAACCTCAGCGACTGGGAGTGCCTGCGCGGATCACCCGCGTACGCACGGATCGGCGGGCTGCGGTTCCCCGCTCGCAGGACGCTTGGGTCGGACATCGCCGGCGTGGTCCACGCGGTCGGGCCAGGGGTCACCCGGTTCCGACCCGGAGACGAGGTGTACGGCGACAACCTCGCGCTCAAGGGCGGGTTCGCCGAGTACGCGCTCGCCCCGGAGTCTGCGCTGGCCCACAAACCGACCCAGCTCACGTTCGCTGAGGCGTCCACCATCCCGCAGGCCGGCGCGATTGCCTGGCAGGGCACGCAAAGGACCGTCCCGGGTAGCCGGGTCCTGATCAACGGCGCCGGCGGAGGGTCAGGATCCTTCGCCATGCAGGTGGCCAAGCGCCTCGGTGCACACGTCACGGGTGTCGACAACGCCGCCAAGCAGGACTTCATGCGGTCGGTGGGTGCGGACGACGTGATCGACTACAGCCGGGACGACTTCACGAGGACGACCCAGCCGTACGACCTGATCCTTGACCTGGTCGCAGGCCGGTCGGTGTTCGCCTACCGGCGCGCGCTGGCCACCGGCGGAACGTATCGATGTGTCGGAGGGTCCGTGCGCGCGATGCTGCGCGTCCTCACCGTCGGCTCGGTGGTCGGGCGGCTCGGTGGTCGCTCGATCGGGGTGCTCGCAGTGAAGGAGGGACCGGCCCACTTCGCACCGATCGCCGACCTCTGCGCCACCGGGAAGGTCAGGATCCACATCGACCGAACCTTCACCCTCGAGGAGCTCCCCCACGCTCTCGCTCTCGTCGGTGGAGGAAGGGCATTCGGCAAAGTCGTTGTCAGCCCCTCCTAAACGCAACCGGCTGGAGTCCCTCCAGCCGAAGTGGTGACCATCCAGGACCCGGACCAGACCCGTGGAGGGGCAGGGCTGTTGCCCTGCGGCGCCCGCTCGTGAGACGGGACCTCCGGACGACACCCTGTTGCACCAGACCTGCGACCACGGGGCTCGCGCGACGACGGCTGGTTGCCGGTGGGGCCCGGTTGGGGTGGTCGGCCGTGACCAATAGATGGGTCGCCTCCAGCTGCGCCAAGGGTGAGCCA
>CAYYCE010000247.1:0-5165 GCA_964469635.1 uncultured Kineosporiaceae bacterium | reverse complement strand
CGCCGAACGCGCCACCAGCCGACCTTGCGAGCCCTTCCACTGTGCGTCCACGGCCTGCCCTCGCTCTCGCCGATGCTGCATGGACCTGCTCTCGCGCCGCCCGGATCCCGGGCCACGTCCAGGACACCGGATCGCCGTCCGGTGCCCCATCGGGTGGGTCGCACGGCCTGGCGGGGCAGACCCGCGGGAGCCCGGGGGGTCAGGGGTGGGGCCTGCCCCACCCACGGGCGGCGTCGGTCGGGCTCGGTTGGACCGGGCGGAGCCTGTTGCCTGTCAACAGGTCGGCGTGGGCTTCTTCGTTGCCTCATGAAGAAGGACCCGGTCCAACGTCTTTCGGCCGTCCACACCGCGGGGAGGCCCAGTTGGTGGGAGGACGCGGACCACTTCTCGCCCCCGGCGATCGGATGGTGAGCGCAATGTCCAGACCGGCGCGGCGCTGGCTCGTCTGCTCTTCCCGCATCGCCGGCCGCGGCCAGGGTGCCGAGGGGCAAGCCGCTGCCGGTCCGCGACCGGAGCGGTGGGGTGGACGCCGGGGAGGGGACCTGGGATGAGCAAACGAGCCGACGACGGGCTCTCGGTGCTGCGGAGCTGCCCGACGTCACAGCGTCGGCATGTCCTCGGCATCGTCGACGGTCTCGACGATGACCAGCTGCGCTACCGCCAGGCGCGGGTGACCCCGAGCGCTAGTCCCAGCAGAGGCAGAACGGCTTGCCGGCCGGGTCGGCGTAGACCCGCCAGTTCTCCCCGCCGGAGGACAGCGAGGTGGCGCCGAGCTTCAGCACCGCCGCCTCGGCCGCGTCCACGTCCTCGACCGTGACGTCGAGATGGAACTGCTGTGGATACGCGGGGTCGGGCCACCGCGGCGCGTGGTACTCGGTGACCTGCTGGAACAGCACCGGCTGTGCGCCGTCCTCGCCGATCATCGCCACGCCCTCACCCTCGTACGTGACGGGCTTGCCGAGGAGTTTCGCGTAGAACGTGCTCAGCTCCTCGGCGTCCGGGCAGTCGAGCATCACGCCCATGAGCGTGGTCTCCTGCTTCGCCGGGAACAGGCACAGGTCGAAAGGGTGCCCGGCCGGGTCGGCCAGGGTGTACCAGTTCTCGTTCTTGCGCAGCAGTTCGGCGCCCAGCGCGACCGCCTCCGCCGACCCGGCGTCGAGGTCCGGCACGCGCAGGTCGAGGTGGGCCTGCTGCGGGTACGCCGGATCGGGCCACCGCGGCGGTACGTGGTCGGGGCTGCACTGGACGGCGATGCGCCACCCGTCCCCGGTCTCCATCGCGATCCATTCGTCATCGGCGTAGATCTCGGTCCACCCGCCGAGGGCGGTGTAGAACGCCGCGAGCCGCCCGGCGTCGGGTGCGTCGAGCACCACCGCCCGCAACCTGCCGATCATCGGACCACCCCTCCCGGTCACCGCCCATCATGCCAGGGGGCGGCGTGATCCCAGGGGGCGGTCTGATCGGCCGTCCCAGCTGCCCGTGACCCCGCGCGCAAGTGGCGTGCTACCGGGATCTTGACCGTTGCGGTCGCGATGGTGGTCTGCGAACGCGTCGAGATCCTCGACGTGGAACCGGGTCACCTAGCCCGCTCCGGACTTCGGGACGTTCCGCTCGCGGGCGATCCGCGTCGCGTACGACTCGGACAGCACGGGGTGGAGGATCGGCTGCTCGATGCCCCTTCGCTCTCATCGAGCCGCTCCGGTCAACGGTCGTGACGACGGCCCGACCACTTGACGTCAGTTCGAGGCGGCCGCCTCGGCCATCAGCTGTACGAGGCCCAGGCGCAGTGCCGATATGTCGGTGTCGACGGCCACGAGGTCGGCGTCGGACGCCACGGCCAGGAGCTCGGGGCGTCCTGCCATGAACCCGACGATCTTGCCGGCGGCTCGGGCGAGGGCGATGACATGCCGCAGGGCGTCGATGGTCTGCGGCGAGCTCGCTGCGGGGTAGCCGGCCGAGATCGACAGGTCGTACGGCCCGAAGAACACCCCGTCGACTCCGGGGACGGCCAGGATCTTGTCGGCGTTCGCCAGGCCCGCGGCGGTTTCGATCATCGGGAGCAGCAGTTGAGGGTCGGGGATCTGGGTCACCCCGAGGGCTGACCGACAGACGCCGGTGCTGCGGTTGCCGTCCGGGGGGATGCGGCATGCGGCGACGAGTGCTCCGGCCTGCTCGGCCGAGTCAACCATCGGGACGATGACGCCGCTGACCGCGGTGTCCAGGACACGGCACAGAAGCGCGGCGTCGTGGGACGTGACGCGGGCCAGCATCGGGAGTCCGGCGCGCTCGGCGACGCGCAGCAGGGCGGGGAGCTGGTGCGGTTCCAGGTTGCCGTGCTGCAGGTCCACACCGAGCCAGTCGGCGCCGCTGGACACGGCAATCTCGAGGCCGTAGGCGTCGAGGAAGCTGACCCATAGTCCGCGTCGCAGTCCGGGTCGGTGGCCCGCGGCGGCCTTCAGCAGGGTGGTTCGCAGGTCCTGGGGCATCGTGTCCTCCGGTGGCGTGGTTGTTCGGTCGTGACCTGCCGGCCGCTGCCCCGGCTGGTGTTCGCGCGTTGCTGGCCGGCTGGTCGGTGGCTGGGGCGTGGGTCGCCCGTCCGAGCAGTTCCTGGCGCCGCTGGTGGGCTGTGCCTCGGAGGGTCACGGCGGCGGTCGCTGTCGTCGAGTTGCCTGGTCAGGCCCGCCGGTCTGGTCGGTGTTCCACTGGATGTCACGCTCCGGGGTGTAGCTGCAGTAGACACCGGTGTGCACCGATAGACGAAGGTGTCGACCGAGGCCGGGGTTGGCCTGGTCGATACGTTTCAGTGCGTCAGAGAGCCTGCGTCGGATGGCCTTGCGGGCCCTTTCGACCTCGTCGGGGATGCGGCGGGTCCGTCCGCCGAGACCGTATGCAGCCGCGAGTTGGTCCACCAGTCGGTCGCGCTCCTCGCGGGCGGCTGCCGGCATCGGGTCCGCGCGGTCGACGGCCCGCGAGATCTGCTCGTCGAGTTCGGCCAGCCGTCGCCGGTAGTGGTCCCTGGCCAGGTCGTCCAACACGGCGTCCGGGGCCGCCCCGCGGCCCATACCGTGCCCGGTCGGGGCCCGCGCCTCCAGCGGCGCCGGGCCGGGGGTTGGGTGGGTGCCCTGCGACCACAGGTCGAGAACGTGACGTTCCCGGCCGGGGTCGGCCAGCAGGGCCCGGAGGTCGTGCATGCCCTTGGAGTCCCGCAAGGTCACGACGCGGCCTTCGAAGGCCACGGTCCAGTACTCGCCATCGAGTCGGAACATGTTGGCCCGACTGTTCCCGGCCGACCGGACCGGGCGCGGTCCGGGCAGGCCCAGCGACGGCTGGACGGCGGTGAGGATCGCGTGCTCTCCGGGCAGGCCGGGAAGGCGGGCTCGACGCTCGTCGCTGAAGGTGATCCCGGACCCCGGGACCACGTCCCGGACTGTTCCGGAGACGACCACGTCACCGGGTTGGGCGAAGGCGAGGAGGGCGGGTGGTACTCGCGTGGCGGGCCCGCTGACCCCGCCACGGGCCACATCGCATTCACCGGTGTGCACACCGACGCGGAGTTCGACGCCGCGGCGACGCGCGGCATCGACGATGCCCAGACCGCACCGGACGGCCCGGGTGGCCGTGCCGAACCTGGCCATCGTCGCGCCCGCCCGGCCGGGGATCTCCGCACCGCCCAGCCGGCGGAGATGACGGCGCACCAGCGCCTCGGACTCGGTGTCCGAGGCGTCGGTGGCCAACAGTGTGATCAACTGGCGATCACCGGGGAAGGGCTCGTGCTGACCTGCCAGGAACTGGCGAATTGCCTCCACCACCGCGTCGGCGTCACCGACGTACGGAAGATGGTCGGTGCCGGGCAGTTCGACCAGCTTGGCGCCCGGGATCCGTGCCGCGACGCGTCGGGCGCTGCTGGAGGGGACCATGGTGTCCCCGGCCCGGTGCAGGACGAGGGTGGGTACCCGGACGGCGGGGAGGACGGCGTCCATGTCGTACTCCGCGATCGTGGCCATGAATTTCGCTACGGCGTCCCGGCTCAAGGAGTGTCGCTGCTGCCGGGCGAACCACCCCAGGTAGTCCTGGTCCTCGACCATCGACGGCGCGATCAGGGCGACCATCGCGGCGGCTCCGGCAATCGTTCCCCAGTTGCCGAACACCGGCTCCCAGGTGGTCGCGAGCTGGGTGGGTTCCATCAGGCCCCAGGGATGTGCCGGGTCCCTGACCATCCTGGAGATCCCGCCGTAGAGGATGATGCGCTCCGTCCGCTGCGGGTGCATCGAGGCGAACAGGGCGGCCAGGGCGCATCCTTCGGACACCCCGAACAGTGATGCCCTGCTCGATCCGACGGCGTCGAGCACCGCGACCACGTCGGCCACTCGTTCCTCCAGCGACGGTGCCAGGTTACGGTCCCCGCGATCCGACAGGCCGGAGCCCCGACGATCGAACATGATCAACCGGAAGAACTCGGCGAACCGGTTCAGCATGGACGCCAGCGACGGCTCCTCCCATTTCAGCTCCAGGTGGGTCATCAGTCCGTAGGCCCACACCAGGTCGGGTCCCTCACCCGCGGTCGCGTAGGCGACGTCCACGTCGCCCGCCCTGGTGTACCGCGTTTCCGGTGGCGCCATGGCTTCTCCCCCTCCTGTCTGTCCCATTCTGGCGCGGCGTCCGGTCGTGGCAGGTCGGGAGGAGACCGGGATGGTCCACCCCAGCAGGCGCGGGAACGAGGCCGCGACGCCCGGCGTCGCGCCGCGACGGCGAACCTGGCGCCTGCCCTGGTGACAACCCAGAACAGGACCCTCACAAAAGGAGAAGATCCATGCCACCCACGGCATCCCAGGACGTCCGGATCGGCGACGTGACGCTGGCACAGCAGGTGCTCGGCGACGGCGAGCCGATCCTGATGATCCACGGGGCTCTCATCGCCGATGCATTGCTGCCGCTGGCACAGGCGGAGGCACTGTCGTCGTTCCGCCGGATCACTTACCACAAGCGTGGCTACGGTGACAGCTCACGAGTCGAGCCGGTGCCGATGACCCTCGCCCAGAACGCGCAGGACGCCTTGGCGTTGGCGGACCACGACGGCGTCGACTCGGCTCACCTCGTCGGCCACTCCTCGGGAGCGCTGACCGCCCTCGTGCTCGCGGCCATGCGACCCGAACGCGTCCGGTCCC
>CAYYCE010000246.1:4902-5166 GCA_964469635.1 uncultured Kineosporiaceae bacterium | reverse complement strand
TGCCACGGCGTCGCGTTGAGGTTGGCCAGGACGACCTCGGGCCCGGCGGCCTGCTCGGCCGCCTTCCGCAGCGTGGCCAGATCGCGGGCCCAGCGCCGTCCGTCCGTGGGTCGCGCGACGTGTCCGGCGATGACCGAGAACGAGGTTCCGCCGCCGACCACCGTGCCGGCCGTCGCCGGCCACTGGGTGTCGTCCGGGGTTCGTTGGTCCTGCAGGGCGAGCCCGTCGCGCAGCCACACCCCCATGCCCGCCTCGGGGTCGTTC
>CAYYCE010000246.1:0-4892 GCA_964469635.1 uncultured Kineosporiaceae bacterium | reverse complement strand
CGTCGATGAACTCCACGATCACCGCTGTGGGCGGTCGAGCTCCGCCGCAAAGAAAGCCGACGCGCTGCGCAAGATCGCATTGGACCGGCGCAACTCCTTGACCTCCCGCTCCAGCTCGGCCAACCGGGCCGCGTAGGCGAGCCCGTCGCGCAGCCACACCCCCATGCCCGCCTCGGGGTCGTTCGGCACGCCGCCCTGCCCCGGGATCCGCACCCAGGCCGCGGACACCGTACGGTCCAGGCCGGCCGCGGTGAGGTCGTGCGCCAGCGTTCCGGACAGCTCGGTGATCACGAGGACGTCGACGGAGTTCGCCGTCGTGGCGGCCGCGATGTCGCCGGCGCCGGCCTGCCCGTTGTGGGCGTTGATCAGCATCACCCGCACCGTGGTCTCGCCGCTCTGGTGGGGTGGCTCGTGGCCGGAGGCGTACGGGACCACGAAGATCCAGGGCAGCAGCCCCGCGGCGACCGCCGGTGCGAGCGAGAGCCAGTCGCGGCGCCTGGCGGCCACGGTCAGCAGCGGCAGGCAGAGCGCGGTGACGACGGGCGCGGCGCCGGCCGTGTAGCCGACCACGGCGGCGGGCAGCGGTCCCAGGCCCGATTCGGCGATGTCGACGAGACAACACAGCGGCCAGAGCATCAGCAGGACGGCGAGGAGCGGCAGCACCGCCCGTCGGGCGAGGGCGCGCACAGCAGGGCGCCGCGGTCCCGTGCCCGAGATCGGCACTGCATGCTGCCGGGTCTCGGCGCGGCGGCGTTCGCGACGGGTGGCTGGCTCAATCACCGGGCACCGCTGGGTCGACCCCCTCCTGTGATGTCGGTGCCGACAGCGTACGGCCCACCTCGCTGTCCCGGCAGCGACGCTCCACCGCGTCGAGTTCGGCGAGGGTCCGGTCGATGTCGTGGCGGCGCTGTTCGAGGTCGGCGCGGCGGGCGGCGAGTTGGGCCAGCAGGTACTCCATCTGGCCCCGCTCGCCGACCTGCTGGTCGTACATGTCGACGATCCGGCGGATCTGCTCCAGGTCGAAGCCGAGCCGCTTGCCCCGCAGCACCAGGTCGAGCCGGACCCGGTCGCGCGGGTGGAACAGCCGCTGGGTGCCGCGTCGTTGCGGGGCGATCAGCCCGCGGTCCTCGTAGAACCGGATGGTCCGGTGGGTGACGCCGAACTCCTCGGCCACCTGGGCGATGGTGCGGACGCCGTCCGGAAGCGCCACTGCGACCTCCCTTGCCTCGCATGCCTTGCCGCGCGTGCGGGACATGCTTTACCTTTACGTAAAGGTAAAGTGATGGACGGGGCATGTCCAGAGGGGCGGCGGATCATGACTTTCGGGCTCTCGCGGGATCACGAGGACTTCCGCCGGGTGGTCCGTGACTTCGCCGCCGAGCACGTGGCGCCGAACAGCGAGAAGTGGGACGCCGCGGCGTATTTCCCGGTCGAGCTGATCCCCTTGATGGGTGAACTCGGACTGTTCGGCCTGGTGGTCGAGGAGCGGTACGGCGGCGGCGGTGGCGACTTCACCAGCCTGTGCGTGGCCATCGAGGAGTTGGGTCGCGTCGACCAGGCGGTGGGGATCACGCTGTCCGCAGGTGTGG
Source organism: uncultured Kineosporiaceae bacterium (assembly GCA_964469635.1). Taxonomy (GTDB): domain Bacteria; phylum Actinomycetota; class Actinomycetes; order Actinomycetales; family Kineosporiaceae; genus JADJPO01. The sequence goes on along the minus strand of CAYYCE010000246.1, from coordinate 3,303 downwards.
GTCTGGGGATCACCCCGATCGCCACCTTCGGCACCGAGGAGCAGAAGCAGCGCTGGCTGCCGGACCTGGTCGCCGGCCGCGCGCTCGCCGCCTTCGGGCTCACCGAGCCCGGCGCCGGCTCGGACGCCGGCGCCACCAGCACCCGCGCCGTTCTCGAGGGGGACGGCGGGTCGGCGCAGTGGGTCATCGACGGCGCCAAGGCGTTCATCACCAACGTGGGCACGCCGATCACCAGCGTCGTCACGGTGAGTGCGCGTACCGGTACCCGGCCCGACGGCAGGCCGGAGATCAGCACCATCCTGGTGCCCATCGGGACCCCCGGGCTGTCGGTCGACCCGCCGTACCGGAAGCTCGGCTGGCATGCCTCGGACACCCACCCGCTGACCCTGGCCGACTGCCGGGTCCCCGAGGCCAACCTGCTGGGGGAACGGGGTGCCGGGCTGCGGCAGTTCCTGGCCACGCTGGACGACGGCCGGATCGCGATCTCGGCCCTGGCGCTCGGTCTGGCCCAGGCCTGCCTGGACGCCTCGGTGGCCCAGTCCGGGGCGCGGACCACGTTCGGTCGGCCCATCGGCGCCAACCAGGCCATCGCGTTCCCGCTGGCCGATCTGGCGCTCGGTATCGAGGCCGGGCGCCTGCTCACCTACAAGGCCGCCTGGATGAAGGACGAGATCCGGGCGGGCCGGCGGGCCTCGGAGCGCGATCGGGCCGAACTCGCCCAGGCCGCGGCCAAGGCCAAGCTGCACACCTCCACGCTGGCGGTGGACGCCGCCCGGCTCGCCCGCCGGGGCTTCGGCGGCGGCGGGTTCGTGGAGGAGTACCCGGTCGCCCGCTACTACCGGGACGCGAAGATCCTCGAGATCGGCGAGGGAACGAGCGAGATACAGCGGCTGGTCATCGCCCGGGGCCTCGGGCTTCCGGTTCACTAGGTGGAGTGTCGATGCAGGCTCCCCAGGAGCAGGTGCCCCAGGAGACGGCCCACGACCACTACGCCGAGGTGGCGGCGGCTCGCGGGGCCACCCTCGCGCCGTCCGAGGCCGGCGTCGCCAAGCTGGCCGGGCAGGGCAAACTCCCGGTGCGCGAACGGATCACGTTGCTGTGCGACGAGGGTTCCTTCGTCGAGGACGGCCAACTCGCACACGCCTTGGCCAAGGACCTGCCCGCCGACGGCGTGGTGACCGGCCGCGGCACGGTCGACGGCCGCGCGGTGATGGTGATCGCCAACGACCCGACCGTCAAGGCGGGATCGTGGGGCGCCCGGACGGTCGAGAAGATGGTCCGGGCCACCGAGGCCGCGCTGCGCGAGGAGCTTGCGGTGTTCTGGCTGGTCGACTCGGCGGGGGCGAGGATCACCGATCAGGTCGAACTGTTCCCCGGACGGCGCGGGGCCGGGCGGATCTTCCACAACCAGGTGATGCTCTCGGGCAAGGTGCCGCAGATCTGCTGCCTGTTCGGCCCGTCGGCTGCCGGGGGCGCCTACATCCCCTCGTTCTGCGACGTGGTGTTCATGGTCGAGGGCAACGCCAGCATGTACCTGGGCAGCCCCCGGATGGCCGAGATGGTGGTCGGCGAAAGGGTCTCGCTCGAGGAGATGGGCGGAGCCAGGATGCACTGCACCGTCTCCGGGTGCGGGGACAACCTCGCCGTCGACGACGCCGATGCGATCGAGCAGGCCCGGTTGTACTTCTCCTACCTGCCCTCGAGCTGGCGGTCCGCGCCGCCGTCCTACCTGGCCGAGTCGCCGGCGAGGAGGATGACCCGGGAGCTGGTGCCGGAGAAGGAGTCCACGCCGTTCGACGTCCACGACGTCATCGAGGCCATCGTGGACGACGACTCGTTCTTCGAGCTCAAACCCCTGTTCGCGGCCGAACTGACGGTCGGCTTCGGCCGGCTCGACGGGCGCACCGTCGGGATCGTCGCCAACAACAGCGCGGTCAGGGGCGGGGTGCTGTTCACCGACTCGGCCGACAAGGCGGCCCGGTTCATCTGGTTGTGCGACGCCTTCAACGTGCCCCTGGTCTACCTCGCCGACGTTCCGGGCTTCATGATCGGTTCGGAGGTGGAGCGGCAGGGCATCATCCGGCACGGCGCCAAGATGATCACCGCGGTGTCCGAGGCCACGGTGCCGCAGGTGTGCGTGGTGCTGCGCAAGGCCTACGGCGCCGGGCTGTACGCCATGGCCGGGCCGGGCTTCGGTCCCGATGCGACCCTGGCGCTGCCCAGCGCGGGGATCGCCGTCATGGGGCCCGAGGCCGCCGTCAACGCGGTGTACGCCAACAAGATCGCGGCGATCGACGACGGCGAGCCGCGCGCCGCGTTCGTGGCGGCCCGGCGCGAGGAGTACCTCGAGGACGTCGACGTCCTCCGGCTGGCCGGGGACCTGGTGGTCGACGCCGTGATCGAGCCCGGGGAACTGCGCCGGGAACTGGTGCTTCGACTGGGCTATGCCGCCGGCCGCGACCGGGAACTGCCGGCGAAGCGGCACGGCGTCCCACCCGTGTGAGGCGTGGTCCCGGCCGTGCCCGGATCAGTGTGCGGTGGGGCGGGCCCACCGCATGGTGAAGGCGCCGGGGACGTACCCGCTCGGTCGCGAATCGCGATCGCGATAGGTGGACGGCGGCTGCCCGACGATGTCGGTGAAGGTGCGGCTGAAGGTGCCCAGGCTGGTGTAGCCGACGGCCAGGCAGATGTCGGTGATCGCCCGGTCGGTCCAGCGCAGCAGGTACATGGCTCGCTCGATCCGCCGGCGCTGCAGGTAGCGGTGGGGCGTCTCGCCGAAGGCGGCTCGGAACTCCCGGATGAAGTGCGACCCGGCCAGGTGCGCCACCGCGGCCAGGGCGTCGACGTCCAGGGGGTCGGAGTAGCAGCGGTCGATACGATTGCGGGCGCGCAGCAGCCGCAGGTTGCGGTCCTCGCGCCACTGCATGCTCCCCAGGCTAGGCCAGGAAAGGACGGCGTTATCGGAGAAGCGCCGCGCGGACTCCCGTGCCTAGTCTCGGGAGCCGCCGGGCGAGACGTCCTCGGTCACACCGGTCGCCATTCGAAGGGGTTCGGCCATGCTGACGCGCAACAACATCTCCTCCATCTTCGTCCTCGACCAGGACGAGGCGCTGAGGTTCTACACCGAGGTCCTGGGGTTGGAGGTGGCCCAGGACATGCACTTCGGCCCGATGCGCTGGCTGACCGTGCGGGTCCCGGGTGACGAGAAGATGATCCTGCTGGAGCGCCCGGGAGCGCCCGCGCACGACGAGGCCACCGCCGCCCAGATCCGTGACCTGGTGACCAAGGGCGCCGGTGGCGGCT
>CAYYCE010000245.1:0-5174 GCA_964469635.1 uncultured Kineosporiaceae bacterium | reverse complement strand
CCGCCTCAGCCCGCAGCCGATCCTGACGGCGGCGCCAGGCACGGGCTCCGGAGGTGGTCAGCACCAGCAGGATCACCAGGGCGGTCAGCACCTCGGTGACGCGCAGGACCAGCCCCCCGTTGGCATCGATCATGGGTCTAACGCACCGCCCGGGCCAGGGAGGCGTCGACGCGTGCCGCGACCTCACGGGGGCTGAACGGCTTGAGGATGTAGTCGTCCGCGCCGGCGGCCAGGCCGCGCTGCACATCGGACTCCTGGGCCTTGGCGGTCAGCATCAGCACCGGGATCTGCGCGTAGCGCTCGTCGCCGCGCAGGGCCAGGCAGACCTCCAGCCCACCCATCCGGGGCATCATCCAGTCGAGCAGCACCAGGTCGACGGGCATCTGGTCGAGCGCCGCCAGGGCGGCCTCGCCGTCGTGTTCGACGGCGACCTGGTGCCCACCGCTGGTGAGCTTGAACTCGAGCAGCGCGCAGATGTCGGGATCGTCGTCGACAACCAGGATGTTGGCCATGTCGGTCCTCCTCGTGGATCGACCGCACCGCTCAGCGGTGAGTCCGATGGGCTAGAGGAGTGTTCGGACGGTGATCGCCGACGGTTGAGCACTGCCGCAGAATCAGCTGTCCGGGTGTACCGCTGCGGGGGACCTCCCGATGGTCCAGGACCGGGCAGGCCGGCTTCGGGATCGTCCCGGCCGCGTGGCCTGCGGGCAATCGCCGGGCCTGCGGGCACCGCCCGGGAACACGCCGCCACGACACCGCAGCGCGGCCCCACCGAGGTGGGTCCGCGCTGCGGACGTTCGGGGCCGCGGCCGATTCAGCGACCGAACAGCCTGGACAGGAACCCGCCGGTCTGGCGCTGGTCGGGCGGGCAGTTGCACCGGTCCCTCGTGGGAACCCCTCGCAGCACCTGCTCCACGTGCTGGCCGCAGCCGCGGTAGGTGGCCTTGCCGCAGGTCCGGCAGGTCGCGGGACTACACATGGTTCAGGGTCTCCTCATGGTGGGTGCCCGTGGCGGGGATCATTGGCCGATCGGATAGCCGAGGCTCTGAAGGTCCCCGATGCCGCCGCCGTCCGCCACGGTGAAACCGGCGTCCAGCATCTTCTTCGCCGCCTGGGCGGACCGGTTCCCGCTGCGGCAGTAGACCAGGTAGGGGCCCGGCTTGGTGAGCTCGGCGATCTCGTCGTCGAAGGTCGCCGACTCGACGTCGATGTTGAGCGCCCCGGCGATGTGGCCGGAGGTGTACTCCGCAGGGGTGCGCACGTCGATGATCGCGGCGTACACCTGACTGGAGGCCGCCGGGGCGGGCGCCTCGGCGCTGGTCGAGCCGCACCCGGCCAGCAGGGCGGCGCTGGCCACGACGGCGGCCACCAGCGCCAAGGGGTATCGGGAACGTGGCATGGCGTGACTCTAGCAGATACCCCTAGGGGTATCCGGTGCCACGCCGGCGCCGGCGATGCGGTCTGCGTCCCACCCGGGGTGGGCCTCGCGCGGGAGGCGAATCCGGGAATTGTGCGACCGCGAACTGGCGGTCCTACCGGTGGCGGTGCCGCCGAAGCCGAGCTGATCGGGGGCGATCACCCGGCGCCTCGATCACGACGGCCCGAGGCGGGCGGGCGCGGGGTCGCTCGCAGACATGGGTCTCACCCTGGGACCGGACGGCGCGGGCGCCGGTGATCGGTTGTTTATCAGGAGGTTACGGGACTTTGGCCCCGAGGGAAACAAACGGGATGCACCTCACAATGGGCCATGCCGATCGCCGCCGGTTCCCCCGATGCGTCGTTGCAGCCGTCACCGGGCATCGCGCCGGGACCGAGAGTGCTCGACTATCCGCATATCCTGCGCTGCGCCGCCTGCCGGGAGTACCTGGAGGACGCGCCGTCGGACGCGCCGTCGGCCACCGTGGTGTGCGCCGTCCTGACCTATCACGACTCCGTCCATCGGCTCGACCCGCTCGGCGGCGGGGGACACGGTCAGTTCAGCTGGATCTGACGGGATCCCACGGGGCAGGCCGGTCAACCGGTGATCGTGGCCGGATCGGCGTTGGATCCGCAGACCACGACCACCACCCGCTCCCCCGGCGCGGGCCGGTAGGCGCCGGTCCGGATCGCGGCGAGTGCGGCCGCGCCGCCCGGTTCGACCACCAGCCGCATCGAGGCCCAGAGCTCGCGCTGGACGGCCCGGATGACATCGTCGTCCACCAGCACCGCCTCGTCCACGAACCGCCGGACGACGCCCCAGGGAACCTCGCCGATCCGGCGGGCCCCGAGCGAGTCGGCGGCCAGCCCGGACACCTCGACGTCGACCGGGTGACCGGCGCGCAGCGCCGCACCCAGGCAGTGGGTGCTCTCCGGCTCGACGGCCACCACGCGGACCCGGTCGCGCACCCAGGCGGCCTGTCCCGCGATGAACCCGCCACCGCCCGCGGCAACGACCAGGGTGTCGTAGCCGCCGACCTGCTCGTCGAGCTCGCGCGCCATGGTGCCCTGCCCCGCCACGGTGTCGACGTGGTCGAAGGCGTGCACCAGCAGTGCGCCGGTGCGCCGCTGGTGTTCCTCCGCGGCCGCCTGGGCGTCGTTGTAGTACCCCTCGACGGTGTGCACGATCCCGCCGAGCCCCCGGATGGTGGCCCGCTTGAGCTCCGGGGAGGTCGACGGCACGAACACCTCGGCCGGGATGCCGAGCGCCCGGCCCACGTGGGCCAACGCCGCCCCGTGGTTGCCGCCGCTGGCGGTCACCACCCCGGCGGCGGGAACCTCGCCCCGCTCCCGGGCGGAGAGCACCCGGTTGGCGGCACCGCGCGGTTTGAACGATCCGGCGTGCTGCAGCAGTTCGAGTTTGAGCAGCAGGCCGCCGTCCTCGATCACCGGCGTGCGTCGCACCAGATTCGCGATGCGCCCCGCGGCGCGGCGGATGTCCTCGGGTGTCACCGGGGCCTCGTCCATGCCGTCATGATGCCGCCCCGGCGCGCCGCGGTCGCCGGATCCGGCCGGGCCCGGTCCTGGAGAGTTCACTCCTCCAGCACGTAGGTGCCCGGCGCATCCCCGAGGGCGGCCAGGCCCACCCCGGCATCGCCCAACGACGGAGGAGCCACTCGGGACCCGGAATGCGCGACGAGCCAGGCCTGCCAGGCGGGCCACCACGAGCCCGGCGTCGGTGGGACGCTCTGGTACCAGCGCTCGGGGTCGACGTACGGCTCGCCCTCCCGGTGGTCGGCCATCCGGTAGCTCGCCCGCGTCGAGGCCCCGGGCGGATTGACGATGCCGACGTTGTGCCCACCGCTGGTGAGCAGGAACGTGACATCGGTGTCGGTCAGCATGTGGATCTTGTAGACGGAGCGCCAGGGGGCGACGTGGTCGCGCTCGGTGCCGACGGCGAAGATCGGCGCGCGGATGTCGGACAGCGAGACGGGCCTGCCCGCGGCGCGGTAGCGCCCCTCGACGAGGTCGTTGTGCAGGAACAGGCTGCGCAGATACTCCGTGTGCATCCGGTAGGGCAGCCGCGTCGTGTCGGCGTTCCAGGCCATGAGATCGTTCATGGGCTCACGCTCGCCGAACAGGTACTGCCGCACCGAGCGCGACCAGATCAGGTCGTTCGACCGCAGCATCTGGAAGGCCCCGGCCATCTGCCGACCCTCGAGGTACCCATGCTCCCACATGGTGTCCTGCAGGAAGCTGATCTGGTCCTCGTCGATGAACAGCATCAATTCGCCCGGTTCGGTGAAGTCGGTCTGCGCCGCGAAGAGCGTCATGGTGGCCAACGGATCCGTCGCGCGATCTCGGGCCAGAGCCCCCGCGGTGATCGCGAGCAGGGTGCCGCCGAGGCAGTAGCCCACGGCGTGCACCCGACGCCCGGGCATCAGCCGGCCGATCGCCTGCAGCGCCGCCTCCACACCGAGCGTCCGGTAGTCCTCCATGCCCAGATCGCGATCGGCCGCCGTCGGGTTGTGCCAGGAGGCGACGAAGACCGTGTGGCCCTGCTCGACCAGGTAGCGGACCAGCGAGTTCTCCGGCGACAGGTCGAGGATGTAGTACTTCATGATCCATGCCGGGACCACGAGCACCGGTTCGGCATAGACCGTCGGGGTCGCCGGGGCGTACTGGATCAGCTCGATCAGGTCATTGCGGTAGATGACCTTCCCCTCGGTGGTGGCGACGGCCTGGCCCACCGGATACCGCTCGGCGCCGACGGGAGGCAGATGCTGGATCGTGCGGCGCACGTCCTCGATCAGGTTGAGCGAGCCCCGGAACAGGTTCGCCCCGTTCTGTCGCACGGTCGCGTCGATCACCTCTGGGTTGGACCACAGGTAGTTGGACGGCGAGAACACGTCCAGCCATTGCCGGGCGGCGAAGGCCACCTCGGTGGCGTGGTGGCCGGAGACCCCCTCCACGCCGGTCGTGGCGTTGTGCCACCACTGCTGGGCGAGCAGGAAGGCCTGGTAGGCGATCACGAACGGCCACCGCTGCCAGGCCGGGTCGTCGAAGCGGTGATCGGCGGGCAGCGGCCGGATGCATGGTTCGGCCGTCGGATCGACGACGCGGTTCGCCGCATACATCGCCAGTCGCGCGGCCTTGCGGACGGCCTTGTGGCCGAGTTCGACCTGTTTTCCGGGCGAGTTGGCCAGGTGGACCAGCCAGTCGAGGTGGGACAGGGCCAGCGTCGAGGGCGACTGGCCCCCCGTGAGGCGTCCCTGCCAGCCGTGGATCAGGCGGTCGACATCTCCGATCGACACGCCACCGGGCAGAGCGCCGGACCCGCCACCGGACCCGGCATTGGACAGACCATTGGACAGAGCATCAGACACGGTCTCATCGTGCGCACGGTGCCGACCCCTCCGACGGGGACCTTTGACGCGATCACGATCGCCACGGGCTGGGGATTAATACCCCTGGGGGTATACTATCCCTAGGTAGAGCCCCAAGACAGCCACCCGAGAGGACACCCCGCAATGACCGAGGTCACCACCCCCGCAACGCCGATGCCGATGCCGATGCCGATGCCGATGCCGATGCCGATGCCGAGGATCGGCGACCCGGCCCCGGCCTTCACCGCGTCGACCACCCAGGGAGAGATCAACTTCCCGGAGGACTACCGCGGCAGCTGGGTGATCTTCTTCAGCCACCCCGCGGACTTCACTCCGGTGTGCACCACCGAGTTCATGACCTTCGCCAGACTC
>CAYYCE010000244.1:0-5218 GCA_964469635.1 uncultured Kineosporiaceae bacterium | reverse complement strand
GCCGAGGTCGCCACCGGTGACCGCCACATCGAGCAGCGCCCGGTGCAGGTCGTCGCTGCGGCGAAGGAGCTCGCCGTGACTCCCGATCGACCCGTTCGACGTTGGCAGGTCCAGCCCGCCTGCGGCCGGATCATTGGCAACATCAGCCATAAGTGCCACTGTAACCACCGACTAGCCTCGCAGGACCGACATCCTGAGAGGTCTCCCCTCACGCCTGCAGCAAACGCCTGGAGCCGAACCCGTGATCGTGCGCCCGGCCGGTCCGCCCGCCGCGCCCTCGTTGCCGGCCGCGCTGTCGCCGCTGAGCGCCGAGCTGGTCTGGGGTCCGCCGCGGCCGGCGCGAGTGGTGGCGGTGTTCGACCGGGCGGCCTACCTGCTCGTCGAGGCCGGTGAACGGGTGACCCGGCTGGTCCCGCTGCTGGCCCCCGGCGCCCTGCTGCTGCCCACCGGGGTGCGGCTGGCGCGACCGCCGGACGGCGGGTGGGCGGTGGCCGTCGGAACCATCGTCCGGGTGGGCGAGGGGCGGATCGTGTTGCCGAAGGCCACCGTCCGCGTGGTGCGCGCCTGGCACCCGGCGCGGGTGCGCGAGGCCACCGGGCGCCGACCCGGTCCCGCGATCGCAGCCCTGCTGTCGACGGCCGCGCTCCCGCCCGCCCTGGTGAGCGCGACCAGGCGGGTGGTCGCGCGCGCCCTGGCCGCGGAGCCCGACCCGGGCTGGGAGGACCTGATCGGAGCCGGGCCAGGGCTGACGCCGAGCGGTGACGACGCCCTGTGCGCCGCGCTCCTGGCCCTGCACGCCTGGGGCCGGCCGGCTCCCGCCGACGGCCTGGAGGACGCCTATCCCCACACCACCGCGCTGTCCGCCGCGCTGCTGGATGCCGCGCGGAGTGGCTTCGCGGTGCCCGAGGTCGCCCGGCTGTTGGACGCCGTGCTGGCCGACGACACCTCGGCCGCGGCATCCGCGATGCCCGGGGTGCTCGCGATCGGCCACAGTTCGGGGCGTGACCTGGTGGCGGGGCTGCTGGGCGCCGTCGGGGCCGTCCGGGACGTCGGTGCCCGGGCCCGTGCACCCGAACCAGTCGTCCCCCGGCCCAGGAGGTGATCGCGTGGTCGAGCAGGTGCTGGTCCGCCGCGGTGTCTATCACGACTCGGTGAGTCTGATGCGGCTGTCCCGGGACGTCGCCACCGTCGAGGGAGTGAGCGCCGCCCAGGTGGCGATGGGAACCGAGCTCAACCTCGACCTGTTGGCGGGCATGGGATTCGACCTCGCCGAGGCTGTCGGCCCCAACGATCTGGTGATCGCCGTGAGGGCGGCGGACGACGCGGCTCTGGCCGCCGGTCTGGCGGCGGCCGAGGTCGTGCTGGCGCACTCGGGCGCCGGCGGTCGGGGGGCCGGCGGGTTCGGGGACGCCGAACCGCCGCGGACCCTGCGGACGGCGGCCTCGACCGCCGCGCCGCCGTTGGCGCTGGTGTCGGTGCCCGGACCGAACGCGGCGGTCGAGGCGTGGGACGCCCTGGGCGCCGGGATGAGCGTGATGCTCTTCTCGGACAACGTGCCCGTGGCCGACGAGATCGCGTTGAAGGAGGCCGCGGCCGCCGCCGACCTGCTGGTGATGGGACCCGACTGCGGCACCGCGATGATCGGTGGGGTGGCCCTCGGGTTCGCCAACGCCGTCGGCGCCGGGTCGGTCGGGCTGGTGGCGGCCTCGGGAACCGGTGCGCAACAAGTGATGTGCCTACTGGACGCCGCAGGGGTCGGAGTGAGCCACTGTCTCGGCGTGGGCGGCAGGGACCTGTCGCAGGCCGTGGCCGGCCGCTCGACCCTGCAGGCGTTGGCCGCCCTGGACGCCGACCAGGCGACATCGGCGATCGTCGTGGTCTCCAAACCGCCTGCGCCCCAGGTGCTCGACGCCGTCCGCACGGTCGCCGAGACCCTCACCACCCCGGTCCTGTGGGCCACGCTCGGGCCTGGCAGCCCCGACCTGACGGCGGCGGTCGAATCGGTGCTGGCGGCGACCGCCCGGCCGGTCCCGTCGTGGCCGAGTTGGCCGGGGCCGGACGCCGCCACACCGGTGCCCGGGGCCCTGCGTGGTCTGTTCTGCGGCGGCACGCTGGCGGACGAGGCCATGCTGATCGCCTCGCAGACACTGGGCGACGTCGCCTCGAACATCCCGCTGCGTCCCGACCTGGCGCTGGGACCCGAGCTGCGCTCCGACGGCCACGTGGTGATCGATTTCGGGGACGACGCGCTGACCCGGGGCCGTGCCCACCCGATGATCGACCCCACGCTGCGGCTGGAGCGGATCGCCGCCGAGGCGGCCGACCCGACCTGCGGCGTCCTGCTGCTGGACCTGGTCCTGGGGCACGGCTCCCATCCCGCCCCCGCCGACGAACTGGCGGAGGCGGTCGCGGCCGCCCGCGCCGGTGCCGCCGACGCGGGACGGACGCTGCCCGTGGTGGTCTCGCTCACCGGGGTGGAGGCTGACCCGCAGGGCCTCACCCGGTGTGCGGTCACCCTGGCCGCGGCCGGGGCGTCGGTGTTCGTCTCGAACGCGCAGGCCGCGCGGCACGCCGTGGGGTTGCTGACCGCGGGATCGAGAAGGGATTGAGATGTCCGGTTCGAACCCGCTGCACGGGCTGCTGAGCGCCGATGTCACGGTGGCCAGCGCCGGGGTCGGCCTGTTCGCCGACGCCCTGCGCGACCAGGCCGTCGAGGTCACCGAGGTCGACTGGCGCCCGCCGATGGAGGGCACCGAGAACGACCTGGCGAGGGTGATGGCCGATCCGCGCCGTGGCGAGGCCAACGCGCTTGCACTGCAACGGCTCACGAGCGCCGGCGCCGAACTGGTCGACGTCCGGCCCGCCTCGGAGGTGCTGGGCTTGGAGCCAGGTCAGTTCCTGCACGCCGGGCCGCCGCTGGACTGGGAGCGGGCGAGCGGGCCGATGCGCGGCGCCCTGATCGGGGCGATGCTGTTCGAGGGGCTCGCCGAGACCCCGGAGCAGGCGGAGCGGGTGCTGGCCGCGAGCGGGCCGGGCACGTCGTCGTCGATCTCGTGGGAACCGTGCCACCACCACCGGACGGTCGGCCCGATGGCGGGCGTCGTCAGCGCCTCGATGTGGATGTTCGTGCTGCGCGACGAGGTCCACGACGCCGCCGCGTACTGCTCGCTCAACGAGGGCCTGGGCAAGGTGCTGCGCTACGGCGCCTACTCGGGCGAGGTGATCGAGCGGCTGCGCTGGATGTCGGCGGTGCTGGGCCCGCTTCTGGGCCAGTCCGTCCGGGCGGTCGCCGAGCGCCAGCCGATCGACGTCCGGACGATCATCGCGCAGATGCTGCAGATGGGCGACGAGGGTCACAACCGCAATCGGGCGGGCACCCTGATGATGCTGCGGGACCTGCTGCCGACCCTGATCGCCGCGGACGCCCCCGCTGCCGAGATCGCCGAGGCCGCCCGCTTCGTCTCGGCCAACGACCACTTCTTCCTCAACCTGGTGATGCCGGCCTGCAAACTGGCCACGGACGCCGCCGCGGACATCCCGGGCTCGACCATGGTGACCACCATGTCCCGCAACGGCACGGACTTCGGCATCCGGGTCTCCGGAACGGGGCAGGAGTGGTTCACCGCACCGGCCGACACCCCGGAGGGGCTGTTCCTCGGCGCGTTCGGGCCCGAGGACGCCAACCCCGACATCGGCGACTCCGCGATCACGGAGACAGCCGGGATCGGCGGCTTCGCGATGGCGGCGGCCCCGGCGATCGTCCGGTTCGTCGGTGGCGACGTGCCCTTCGCGCTGGCCACCACCCGGCGGATGTACGAGATCACCCTGGGGGAACACCCCGCCTACCAGGTGCCGATCCTCGAGTTCCGGGGCACCCCGTCCGGGATCGACGTGACCGCGGTGGCGCGCACCGGGATCCTGCCCCAGATCAACACCGGGATGGCCGGGCGCCTCGCGGGCACCGGCCAGGTCGGCGCCGGCCTGGTGAACCCGCCTGCCGCGTGCTTCACCGCCGCGCTCTCGGCCCTGGCCGCCCGGACCTGACCCGCGCTCCTCCGACTCCCGGCGCCGTGACGGCGCCCGGGGTCGGGAACGTGGCGGCGTCTCAGACACCCTGTTCGTTGGGGTCGCGCCACCCCCGCTCGAACGGCAGCCGCCACGCGAACGGCGCGATCAGCTGGTGGATCTGGTTCGGCCCCCAGGTCCCCGCGCGGTAGGGCCGGACCACGGGCGGGTTCTCCAGCAGCGCCGTCGACAGCTCCCAGAGCCGCTCGATGCCGTCGGCGGTGGTGAACAGGGTGCGGTCGCCCCGGGCCGCATCGTAGATCAGCCGCTCGTACGCCTCCAGGACCGCTCCGGCCCAGGAGGTGTCGTGCATCGCGAACTGCATCGACAGCTTCTGCAGCTTCATTCCCGGCCCGGGCAGTTTGCCGTAGAACGAGAGTGACATCTTCGCCTGGTCGGCCAGGTCGAACGTCAGATGGTCCGGGCCGTGATCGCCCACGCCCGACCCGGGCGGGAACATCGTGCGCGGCGGCTCCTTGAAGGCGATCGAGATGATCCGCGCCCCCTCGGCCAGCTGCTTGCCGGTGCGCAGGTAGAACGGCACGCCCGCCCAACGCCAGTTGTCGATGAAACACTTCAGCGCGACGAACGTCTCGGTCTCCGAATCCCGTGCCACGCCGTCGACGTCCCGGTACCCGACGTACTGACCGCGGACGACGTCCGCCGGACCGATCGGCATCATGGAGCGGAAGACCTTGTTCTTCTCCTCGGTGATGGCGTGCGGTTCCAGCGAGGTGGGTGGCTCCATCGCGGTGAAGGCCAGCACCTGGAACAGGTGGGTCACCACCATGTCCCGGTAGGCACCGGTCGCCTCGTAGAACGCGGCCCGCTGCTCCAGGCCCAGCGACTCCGGCACGTCGATCTGGATGTGGTCGATGTGATTGCGGTGCCAGATCGGCTCGAAGAGCCCGTTGGCGAAGCGGAAGGCCAGGATGTTCTGGGCGGCCTCCTTGCCCAGGAAGTGGTCGATCCGGAAGATCTGGTCCTCGTCGAACACCCCGTGCAGTTCGCGGTTCAGCGCTTTGGCCGAGGCCAGGTCGGTGCCGAACGGCTTCTCCATGATGATCCGGCTGTTCTCGACCAGCTTGGCCTCGTCGAGAAGGTGGACGACGGCGAGGGCGGCCTTCGGGGGAACGCTCAGGTCGTGCAGCCG
>CAYYCE010000243.1:0-5227 GCA_964469635.1 uncultured Kineosporiaceae bacterium | reverse complement strand
GCCGCCGTCGTTGGTGAAGATCGCGGTGCCGTTGCCGTACGGGTTCGAGTTGATCAGGTCCATGGCGGCCTCGTAGCTGGGCACCCGGACCACCGAGAGCACCGGCCCGAAGATCTCGTCGGTGTAGCAGGACATCTCGGGGGTCACCCCGTCGATCAGCGTGGGGCCGAGGAAGAAGCCGTCGCCGTCGGCGTCGAAGCTGCCCCGGCGGCCGTCCACCGACACCGTGGCGCCGGCCTCGGCACCCGCCTCGATGTAGGAGGCCACCTTGTCCCGGTGCTCGCGGGTCACCAGCGGACCCATGTCGACGTCCCGGGTGCCGTCACCGGTACGCAGCCTCGCGATCCGCTCCCTGATCTTGGCGATCAGTTCGTCGCCGACCGGGTCGACGGCGATCAGCGCCGAGATCGCCATGCACCGCTCGCCGGCCGAGCCGTACCCGGCGTTCACGGCCGCGTCGGCCGCCAGGTCGAGGTCGGCGTCCGGCAGCACGATCATGTGGTTCTTCGCACCGCCCAGGGCCTGCACCCGCTTGCCGTGCCGAGTCCCGGTCTCGTAGACGTAGCGCGCGATCGGCGTCGAGCCCACGAAGGAGACCGACTTGATGTCGGGGTGGCGCAGCACCCGGTCGACCGCCTCCTTGTCACCGTGCACCACGTTGAGCACACCGGGGGGGAGGCCGGCGTCCGCGAACGCCTGAGCGATCATGACCGCGGCGCTCGGATCCTTCTCGCTCGGCTTGAGCACCACCGCATTGCCGCTGGCGATGGCCACGGGGATGAACCACAGCGGCACCATCGAGGGGAAGTTGAACGGGGAGATCACCGCGACCAGACCCAGCGGCTGGCGGATCGAGTAGACGTCCACCCCGGTCGAGACGCCCTCACTGAACCCGCCCTTGAGCAGATGCGGGATGCCGCAGGCGAACTCGACGACCTCGAGACCGCGCTGCAGCTCGCCGGCGGCGTCGGAGAGCACCTTGCCGTGCTCGGAGGTGATCATCGCGGCGATCTCGTCGCGCCGGGCGGAGATGAGCTCGCGGGCGGCGAACATCACCTTCTGCCGCGCGGCCAGCGAAGACGTGCGCCACTCGGCGGCGGCGGCGGAGGAGGAGGCCACGACCGCGTCGACGTCCGACGCACTCGCCAGGCGGACCACGGCCTGCTGCTCACCGGAGGCGGGGTTGAAGACGGGACCGGTGCGGTCGCCGGAGCCGGCGAACGGCTTGCCGTCGACGAAGTGGAGGATCTCGCGCAGGGAGGAAGTCATGTCTCCTAGTGTGTCCATTCTCTCGACTTTGTAAAGACAAACTCTCTTACATCTTCCCCGGGACGTCCACAGCGTCGGCGGCCGGGCTTCGGGGCCGCGCGATCCCGGGCCGTCCCGCGGCGAACCTCAGGAATCGAAGCCGAGCCCCAGCCGGTCCAACGTGCGCAACCAGAGGTTGCGCCGGCCGCCGCGGGAGTCGGCCGCCGCGATCGAACGACGGGTCAGCTCGATCCCCGCCCAGCGGAACGGTTCCGGCGGGAACGGAACGGGTTTGCTCCGCACCATCTCGAGCTCTGTGCGCGCGTTCCGCACCCCCTCCACCAGATCGAGCGCCACCTCGGCGGCGAACCGGCTCGCCCCGACACCGAGACCGGTGTACCCCTGGACGGCGCACAGCTTGCCGCCGCAGGCGCGCTGCCAGAACGGGGTGACCCAGGTGTGGCCGATCCGCACCCCGTCCAGCTGCGGGAAGGTCTCGAACAGGTGGGCCGCGAGCAGCCGCTCGGTCTCCCGGCTGCGAGCGCGCCTGGCCGACAGGTCGCCGCCGAAGTAGTACAGCGCCTCGTAGCCGCCCCACACGATCCGGCCGTCCTCGGTGAGCCGGTAGTAGTGGAACCGGTTGCCGGCGTCGCTGATCCCCTCGCCGCCGGCCCAGCCGAGCCCCGCCCGCTGCGCCTCGGTCAGCGGCTCGGTCGCCAGCACGTGGTCCCAGACCGGAGCCACGTAGGGGCGCACCCGATGCAGCGGCGAGGGAAACGCGTTGGTGCCCAGGACAACCCGCCGCGCGCGCACGCTCGGGCGGCCGTCCCGGGTCTGTACGGTCAGCCGCACCCGGTCGCCCTCGTCGGTCAGGTCCGTGACCCGGCTGCGCTCGTGGATGCGCACGCCCAGCCGCTCGGCCACCTCGGCCAGCCCCCACACCAGACCGGCCGGGTCGAGCACCGCCGACCCGCGCCTCTCCCGGAGACCGCCGAGGTAGGTGGGCGAGTCGACGGCCCCCCGCACCTGCTCGGCGTCCAGCAGTTCCAGGTCCTCGGCGATCTCCCCGCCGAGCGCCGCCGCCGCGTCGTGGTGTTCGCGCAGGTCCTCGAGCTGCCAGTCCGCGACCGCGACGGTGATCTCCCCCGCGCGGGTGAAGGCGCAGTCGATCCCGTGCTCGGCGACCGTCTCCTCGATCGCGTCGAGGTTGTCCAGGCCCAGGCGGTGCAGCGTCGCCAGCTCCCCCGGCCAGCGCGCCAACCCGTTGCCGAGGCCGTGGGTGAGGCTGGCGGAGCAGAACCCGCCGTTGCGTCCGCTGGCCGCCCAGCCGAGGTCGGCCGCTTCCAGCAGCACCACCGACCACGCCGGGTACTGCTCGGCGGCCCGCAGCGCCGCCCACAGCCCGGTGAACCCACCACCGACGACGGCGAGATCGACCCAGAGATCGCCGTCCTGTTCACCGCGCCGTTCCGGCCGGTGCTCGGTGTCCAGCCACAGGGGTACCCCCCGGGCCCCGGCGAGCGCCCGGTCGACCTGTTCCTCCCGTTCCGCCCCGCGCAACGCGCACGCCTCGCCACCCATCGGAACACCTCCAGACCGGACCCGGTGGCGCACACCATAGCCAGCGGCCCTCACCGCGCAGGCCCGTCCCGCGGCATCTCCAGGGCGGACGGCACCGGCCCTCAGGCCTTCGGCGCGCGCCGTGCTCGCAGCATCTCACCGGCGGCGACCACGAGCAGAGCGACGAAGAACATCGCCGCGCCGATGACGTAGGCCTGGGCCGGGATGCCCCGGGCCGCCGAGACGTAGACGAACTTCGGGAAGGTGTTGACGGCGCCGGAGTTGAAGTTGGTGATGATGAAGTCGTCGAAGGAGAGGCTGAAGGCGAGCAGGGCGGCTCCGGCGATGCCCGGTGCCACGAGCGGGAAGGTGACCCGCCGGAACGTCTCGGCCTCGGTGGCGTACAGGTCCATCGCCGCCTGCTCCAGCCGCGGGTCCAGCGAGGCGATGCGGGCCTTCACCGCCACCACGACGAAGGAGATGCTGAACATCACGTGCGCGATCACGATCGTCCAGAAGCCCCGCGGCACACCGACGTTGAGGAACAGGGTGAGCACCGCCGCGCCCAGGACGACCTCGGGCGTGGCCATCGGCAGGAAGATCAGCAGGTTCGTGACCTGGCGCCCGCGGAAGTGGTGCCGGGTCAGGGCGAAGGCGATCATCGTGCCGAGGATCGTGGCCAGCGCCGTGGAGATCAGGCCGATCTTCAGGCTGTTGCCCAGCGCCGGGCAGACCTCGGGCGCGCCGCACGGGTCCTTCCAGTTGTCGAGGGTGAACCCGCGCCAGACGATGTTCGACTTGCCGCCGTTGTTGAACGAGAACACCGTCACGTAGGCGATGGGCAGGAAGATGTAGGCGAACGCCAGCACCGCGTAGATCCGCAGCGCGTTGGCACCCAGCCAGCGGCGGAACCGGTGGGCCGCGCCGGGTCCCGCACCGGCCGCGACGATCGCACCGGGGGCACTCATACCAGGTCCTCGGTGCCGGCCCGGCGCACGTACAGCAGCACCAGGACGAGGATCGTGGCCATCAGGATGAAGGACAGCGCCGCGGCGGTCGGGTAGTCGACCACCCGGAAGAACCGGGCGTCGATCACCTGACCGAGCACGGTGGTGTTGCGGTTGCCGAGCAGTTGGGCGTTGACGTAGTCGCCCGCGGCCGGGATGAACGTCAACAGCGTCCCCGAGACGATGCCCGGCAGCGACAGCGGCAGCGTCACCTTGCGGAGCACGGTGAGGGCGTTGCCGTACAGGTCGGCCCCGGCCTCCAGCAGCCGCGGGTCGATCCGCTCGATGCTGGCGTACAGCGGCAGGGTCATGAAGGGCAGGAAGTTGTAGGTCAGACCGGCAACCACCGCCGGGGCGCTCGCGGTCAGCGCCACCCCCTGCGGGATGATGTGCAGGGTCTTCAGGATCGGGACCACGAGGCCCTCGTCGGCCAGGATCTGGCGCCAGGCCATCGTCCGCAGCAGGAAGCTGGTGAAGAACGGGGCGACCACCAGCACCAGCAGGAGGTTGCGATACCCGCCCGACTTGAACGCGATCGCGTAGGCCAGCGGGTACCCGATGAGCAGGGCGAGCACCGTGGCGATCCCGGCGTACAGGAACGAGCGCCCGAACTGCGGCAGATAGTCCCGGATCGCGTCCGGGTAGTTGGCCCAGTGCATGGCCGGGACGAAGTCGCCGGTGCCGCCGCCCGGAGCCGGCAGGTACAGGGAGGTCAGGAAGATGAACACCAGCGGCAGGCCGAAGAACAGCGTCAGCCAGAGCATGCCGGGCCCGAGCAGCAGGTAGGGCGCGAACCGGCGGCGGCCGGACTCGCCCGGTGCCGGTTCCGGCGCCGGCGCCGAGGGCGCCGGGGCGGCGGGCACGTGGACCATGCTCACTCCACCACGGCGGCGCTGTCGCCGTCCAGGCCGAAGGTGTGCTCGCGGGCCCAGGTCAGGTCGACGTCGCTGCCGGCCGGGAACCGCTCGCCCACGCCGAGGTTCTGGGCGAACACCATGAGTTCCTGACCCCACGGCATGCGGACCAGGTACTGCGTCGAAACCCCGGAGAAACTGGCGTCGACCACGCGGCCGCCGCCGAGCCGGTTGCCGTTCTCGGCTCCCCCGGCCTCCCCGGCCGCCGCGAGGTGGATCTTCTCGGGCCGGACCCCCGCCTGGAAGGACGGCGAGGACGTCGCCACCCGGGCCGCGGGGATCCGGAGCGCCTGGCCCTGGCACTCCACCACGACGTCCCCACCCTCGGTCCCCTTTCGGGTGGCCGCCAGCAGGTTCGACTGGCCGAGGAAGTTCGCCACGAAGATGGTCCGCGGCGACTCGTACAGGTCCGCCGGGGCGCCGAGCTGCTCGATCCGGCCGGCGTTCATGACCGCGACGGTGTCGGCCATGGTCATGGCCTCCTCCTGGTCGTGGGTC
>CAYYCE010000242.1:0-5241 GCA_964469635.1 uncultured Kineosporiaceae bacterium | reverse complement strand
GATCGTCGTCCCGGGTGACCATTTCTTCTACCGCTCGCGTCCCGAGGTGCTGGCCCGCGTCGTCCTGGGGGAGCTGGCGGCCCTGGCCGGCGGCTACTGACCGATCGCCGGACCCGACCTCACATCCGGCGGACGATGTCGGCCAGCATCGGTCCGATCCGGGCGGCGGCGGCCTTCCCCGCCTCGATCACCTCGGCGTGGTCGAGCGGCGTCGCCGAGATGCCCGCGGCCGGGTTGGTCACCAGCGACAGCCCGAGCACCTCCATGCCCGCGGCGCGGGCGGCGATGGCCTCCAGCGTGGTCGACATGCCGACCAGGTCGCCGCCCAACCGATGCACCATCCGGACCTCGGCGGGGGTCTCGTAGTGGGGGCCGGGGAACTGTACGTAGACCCCCTCGGGCAGCGAGGGTTCCACCTCGCGGGCGAGTGCGCGCAGTCGGGGGGAGTACAGGTCGGTGAGGTCGACGAAGGTGGCGCCCTCGAGCGGGGAGAGGGCGGTCAGATTGATGTGGTCGCTGATCAGTACGACGGTGCCGGGGGGCCAGTCGGGATTCAGCCCGCCGCAGCCGTTGGTCAGCACGACCGTCCGGCAGCCGGCCGCGGCCGCCGTCCGGACGCCGTGCACCACGGCACGCACCCCGTGGCCCTCGTAGTGGTGGGTTCTCGAGCCCAGTACCAGGACGCGCCGGTCGCTCTCGCCGAGGCGCACCGAGCGGATCGTGGCGTTGTGCCCGGCCACGGCCGGGGCGTGGAACCCCGGGACGCCGGCGGGCTGCACCGTGGCCAGCGTCTCACCGATCAGGTCGGCGGCACCCGCCCAGCCCGAGCCCAGCACCAGGGCGATGTCGTGGGCGGCGGCCCCGGTCGCCTCGGCGATCGCGGTCGCCGCGCTCCGGGCCAGACTCTCGGGGTCGGACATGGTGCTCCTCAGTCGTTGGGCTCGGTGTCGTTGGCCGTGCACGGCCGCGACCGCAGCTCGGCGACGTAGTCGTCCGGTGCGCCGCCGGCCTCGGCGGCCTCGGCCAGCATGCCGAGGTAGCGGGCACTGGGCAGGCCGCCCTCGTAGGCGTTCAGCACGTACGCCCAGGCGGTGACGTCCCCCTGGAGGCTGCTCACCCGCACCCGGATCTTGGTCCACTGCCCGATGTCGAGGCCCTCCCATTGGTCGAGGGCCTTCTCGTCGGCCGTGGTCAGGTCGTACAGGACGACGTAGACCTGGTGGCCGGGATCCTCGACGATGGTGCACAGCGGTCCCTCCCAGCCGTACTCCTCGCCCCCGAAGCTGAGTCGCCACCCCTCGAGCCAGCCGGTGCCGTTCAGCGGCGAATGCGGGGCGCGCAGCGCCATGCGCTCGGGGTCGAGGTTGCTGCCATAGGCCGCATAGATCGCCATAGGGCCCCAGCGTAGGCATCCGCGCGGCATGGGCGAGAATGCCACGCGTGATGTCACAGCCGAGCACCCCGACGAGCCCCCCGAACCGGGTCGTGGTCCTGGGGGGTGGTCCCGGCGGGTACGAGGCCGCCCTGGTGGCCGCCCAACTGGGCGCGGACGTCACCGTCGTCGACCGCGACGGGCTCGGCGGTGCCGCGGTGCTCACCGACGTGGTGCCGAGCAAGACCCTGATCGCCACCGCCGAGGTGATGACCCAGGTGCACGGGGCGGCCGAGCTGGGGGTGCACCTCCCGCGCGGTGACGACGGCTCCCGGGCCGTGGTGGCCGACCTCGGCGAGGTCAACCGCCGGGTCACCTCGCTCGCCCGGGCGCAGTCCCAGGACATCCGGCAGCGGCTCGAACACGAGGGGGTGCGCATCGTCGAGGCCACGGGCGTGCTCGACGGACCCCACCGGGTACTGGCACGGGGAGACGGCGGTGAGACGGCGTTCGACGCCGACACCGTGTTGGTCGCGGTGGGTGCCCGGCCACGCCGGCTGCCGGATGCCATGCCGGACGGTGAGCGGATCCTGACGTGGACCCAGCTGTATGACCTCGACGTGCTGCCGGAGCGGCTGATCGTGGTCGGATCCGGGGTGACGGGTGCCGAGTTCGCCAGCGCCTACGACGCCCTCGGGTCGGAGGTCGTGCTGGTCTCCAGTCGCGACCGGGTGCTGCCGGGGGAGGACGCCGACGCCGCCGAGGTGCTCGAGTCGGTGTTCGTCCGACGCGGCATGCAGGTGCTGTCGCGGGCGCGCGCCGCCGGGGTGGAACGCACCGCGGACGGCGTCGTGGTGAGGCTGGCCGACGGCCGCGTCGTCGAGGGGTCCCACTGCCTGGTGGCGGTCGGATCGGTGCCCAACACCGAGGGGATCGGGCTGGCAGAGGCGGGAGTGAGACTGAGCGAGAGCGGCCACGTCAGCGTGGACCGGGTCTCGCGCACCTCGATGCGCGACGTCTACGCGGCGGGGGATTGCACCGGCGTGTTCGCGTTGGCCTCGGTGGCGGCGATGCAGGGCCGGATCGCGATGTACCACTCCCTCGGCGATGCGGTGAGCCCGCTGGACCTGCGCATCGTGAGCTCGAACATCTTCACCTTCCCGGAGATCGCCGCTGTGGGGTGGACCCAGAGACAGGTGGACGCCGGCGAGGTCCGGGCCCGGACCGTCAAGCTGCAGCTGTCGGGCAACGCCCGGGCGAAGATGCAGGGCGTCCACGACGGCTTCGTGAAGCTGTTCTGCGGCAACCGGTCCGATGAGATCCTGGGTGGTGTCGTGGTCGCGCCGCGGGCCAGTGAGCTGATCTTCCCGCTGACACTGGCGGTGACCCACCGGCTGACCGTCGACGAGGTGGCGCACGCCTTCACGGTGTATCCGTCGATGACCGGATCGCTCGCCGAGGCCGCCCGCCGACTCCACCGCTGATGGGCACCACGTCACGCGGTGCCCGTCTGGCGGGTGCAACGTCACGTCGTGACCAGAGGGGATGAAACCATCGTGGCTCGCTTGCTCGTCGTTCATCACACACCGTCACCGGCCTGCGAGCAGATGCTCGAGGCAGTGCTCGCCGGGGCCCGCGACCCGGACCTGACCGGGATCGACGTCGTCGTCCGGCCCGCGCTGTCGGCCACCCCCTCCGACGTCCTGGAGGCGCACGGGTTCCTGCTCGGGACGCCCGCCAACATCGGCTACATGTCGGGGGCGCTCAAGCACTTCTTCGACCAGATCTACTACCCGACCCTGCTGGCCCACCCCGGCGCACCGTTCGGGTTGTGGGTCCACGGCGCCAGCGACGTCGGCGGCGCCGTCCGCTCGGTGGAGCAGGTCACCACCGGGCTGGGGTGGCGTCGGGTCCACGAGGACGTCGCCGTCACCGGTGAGGTCACCCCGGACGTCGAGCAGGTCTGCTACTCCCTCGGCGGCACCGTGGCGGCAACCCTGCTGGACGACTGATCACGGGGAAGCCGGGGCAGCAGGGACCCGTCGGGGCGTATCGCGTCCCGGGCGAGCTCACCAGGGCGCGAACTGAAGCCGCTTCCCGCCGCATTCTCGATGCCCCGGCCGGGAGCACGGATCGGACGGTCGGGCGGCGGGCTCGGATCATGGCGGTGGGTCCTCGGCGAGTGCGGGGTCCGGGAGGAACGGTGTCCACCGCGGAGATCGGCCGATCACCCGACCCGTGTCCCGCAGGAGGGTCCGGGCCGGATGATGAGGTGGTCAGTCCTTGATCTCGCAGAGCACCGCGTCGCTGGTCACGGTCTGGCCGACCTGGGCGGTCAGATTGGTCACCGTGCCGGCCTTGTGCGCCGTGATGGGCTGTTCCATCTTCATCGCCTCGAGGACGACGATCATGTCGCCGGCGGCCACGGTGGCCCCCTGCTCGACCCCGATCTTGACGATGGTGCCCTGCATCGGCGAGGTGAGCGCGTCGCCGGAGACGGTGGCCTTGCTCTTGCCGGACGACGAGCGCTTGGGGGCGCGCTTGGGGCCGCCGGCGACGGGGGACCCCCCGCCCACGGCGAACCCGGCGGGTAGCGAGACCTCGAGCCGCTTTCCGCCCACCTCGACCACGACCGTCTCGCGGCCGGTCGGCGCAGCGTCGTCGACGGCCGCGCCCGCGCCGTCCCAGGGGGCGATGGTGTTGTCGAACTCGGTCTCGATCCAGCGGGTGGAGACGGAGAACGGCTGCGCGGCATCGATCGGGGCGAACGCCGGATCGGTGACCACGGCGCGGTGGAACGCGAGCACCGTGGGTAGGCCGTCGACCTCGAACTCGGCCAGCGCCCGCCGCGCCCGCGCCAAAGCCTCGGCGCGATCCCGGCCGGTCACGATCAGCTTGGCGAGCATCGAGTCGAACGCCCCGCTGATCACCGAGCCCGTCTCGACGCCGGAGTCGAGACGAACCCCCGGGCCGCTGGGCACCTGCCAGCGGGTGACGGTGCCCGGCTGGGGCAGGAAGTTGCGCCCGGCGTCCTCGCCGTTGATCCGGAACTCGATCGAGTGCCCGCGCAGCTCGACCTCCTCGTAGCCCAACGGCTCGCCGGCGGCGATCCGCAGCTGCTCGCGCACCAGGTCGAGGCCGGCGACCTCCTCGGTGACGCAGTGCTCGACCTGCAGCCGGGTGTTGACCTCGAGGAAGGAGATCACGCCGTCCTGACCGACCAGGAACTCGCAGGTTCCGGCGCCGACATAGCCGGCTTCGCGCAGGATCGCCTTGGACGCCCGGTACAGCTCGTCGTTCTGGGCCTGGGACAGGAAGGGCGCCGGCGCCTCCTCGACGAGCTTCTGGTTGCGCCGCTGCAGCGAGCAGTCCCGGGTGGAGACCACCACGACCGTACCGTGGGCGTCGGCCAGGCACTGGGTCTCGACGTGACGGGGCTTGTCCAGAAAGCGCTCGACGAAGCACTCGCCGCGCCCGAAGGCGCTCACCGCCTCGCGCACCGCCGATTCGTAGGCGTCCGGGATCTCCTCGAGCGAGCGGGCCACCTTCAGGCCACGCCCGCCGCCGCCGAAGGCCGCCTTGATCGCCACGGGGACGCCGTGCTCGCGGGCGAAGGCGAGCACCTCGTCGGTGTCGGCGACCGGGTCCGAGGTGCCGGGCACCAGCGGGGCGCCGGCGGCCTGGGCGATGTGCCGGGCCTTGACCTTGTCGCCGAGTGCGTCGATGGCGGTCGGCGGGGGACCGATCCAGATCAGGCCGGCGTCGATCACCGCCTGCGCGAACAGGGCGTTCTCGGCCAGGAACCCGTAGCCGGGATGGACGGCGTCGGCGCCGCTGCGGCGGGCGACGTCCAGCAACTTGTCGACCAC
>CAYYCE010000241.1:0-5248 GCA_964469635.1 uncultured Kineosporiaceae bacterium | reverse complement strand
GTCGCTCGCTGACGGACTTCCCCCACTTCGCGCTCAGCGACGAGTACCAGGATCTGCGCAAGGTCGTCCGCGAGCTGTCCGAGGAGAAGATCGCCCCGAACGCCGCGGCGGCCGACGAGAAGGCCGAGTTCCCCCAGGCCTCCTACGACGCCCTGCGCGAGATGGGGCTCAACGCCCCTCACATCCCGGAGGCCTACGGCGGCGGCGGCGCCGATGCGCTGGCCACCTGCATCGTGATCGAGGAGGTCTCGCGGGTCTGCGCATCGTCCGCGCTGATCCCCGCGGTCAACAAGCTGGGCACCGTCCCGCTGCTGCTCGGGGGTTCGGAGCAGATCAAGCAGCGCTATCTGCCTCCGGTCGCCTCCGGCGAGGCGATGTTCTCCTACGCGCTGTCCGAGCGCGAGGCGGGCAGCGACACCGCGAGCATGAGCTGCCGGGCGAAGCGGGACGGCGACGCCTGGGTGCTCACCGGGCACAAGTCGTGGATCACCAACGCGGGCGTCAGCCGCTACTACACGGTGCTCGCGGTGAGCGATCCCGACGGCCCGCGCGGCGGCAACGTGACCGCCTTCGTCGTGGAGGCCGACGACCCGGGGTTCAGCGTCGGCCCGAAGGAGCGCAAGCTCGGCATCAAGGGCAGTCCCACCCGCGAGATCTACTTCGACGACTGCAGGATCCCCGGCGACCGGGTGGTGGGCGAGATCGGCCAGGGCCTCAAGCTCGCGTTGAGGACGCTGGACCACACGCGGGTCACCATCGGGGCGCAGGCGGTGGGCATCGCCCAGGGAGCCATCGACAACGCGGTCGACTACGTCAAACAGCGCGAGCAGTTCGGTCGGCCGATCGGCGACTTCCAGGGGGTTCAGTTCATGCTGGCCGACATGGCCATGCAGGTCGAGGCCGCGCGTCAGCTGGTCTACGTCGCCGCGGCCAAGAGCGAACGGGTCGACCGGGATCTGCCCTTCTTCGGCGCGGCCGCCAAGTGCCACGCTTCCGACGTCGCGATGCGGGTGACCACGGACGCCGTCCAGC
Source organism: uncultured Kineosporiaceae bacterium (assembly GCA_964469635.1). Classification (GTDB taxonomy): domain Bacteria; phylum Actinomycetota; class Actinomycetes; order Actinomycetales; family Kineosporiaceae; genus JADJPO01. The sequence goes on along the minus strand of CAYYCE010000241.1, from coordinate 4,216 downwards.
TGCTCGGCGGCGCCGGGTACACCCAGGACTTCCCGCTCGAGCGCATGATGCGCGACGCCAAGATCACCCAGATCTACGAGGGCACCAATCAGATCCAGCGCCTGGTGATCGCCAGGTCGCTGCTGCGCTGACCCACCGAGCGTGCCGCCGCGCCGAGCCGGATGATCAAGGAGTCGTGAGCGCGTCCGGGCGTTCGCCGTCCCCGGTCCGGATCACACGGCGGTCGGTGACGATCGCGGTGATCAGCTCGGCCGGGGTGATGTCGAAGGCGGGGTTGCGGGCCCGGGTCCCCTCGGGCGCGATCCGGACACCGCGGAGCTGGACGACCTCGAGGTCGCCGCGGTCCTCGATCGGGATCGCGTCGCCGTCGGCGGTGGCCGCGTCGACGGTGGACTCCGGGGCCACCACGAAGAACGGGATCGCGCCGGCGGGGCGGGCGTGCCGGGCGGCCAGAGCGAGCGCGAGGGTGCCCACCTTGTTCGCGACGTCGCCGTTGGCGGCGATCCGGTCCGCCCCGACCAGGACGGCGTCCACCGCGCCGGTGCGCATCAGCCCGGCCGCGGCGCCGTCCACGATCAGCTCGAACGGCACGCCCATCCGGGTCAGCTCCCACGCGGTCAACCGGGCCCCCTGAAGCAGCGGCCGGGTCTCGCAGACCAGGACGTGCTCGAGCCGGCCCTCGCGGAACACCCGCTCGACGGGCGCCAGCGCGGTGCCGTGCTCCACCGCCGCCAGGGCCCCGGTGTTGCAGATCGTCATCACCCGCAGCCGATCGCCGTCCAGCAGCGCGGCGCCGCGTGCGGCCATGGCCGTGGATGCGGCGATCTCGTCGTCGCGCAGGGCGAGGGCGGCGGCCAGCACCGCCGCCGGCCCGGCCGGGCGGTGACCGGCGGCCAGGTCGACCCCCCGGGCCAGGTTGACCGCCGTCGGCCGTGCCGTCCGCAGCCGGGCGATCGCCGCGTCCGCGGCGTCCGGGCCGAGTCGGTTGACGGCCAGCGCCACGCCCAGGGCCCCGGCCACCCCGAGCGCCGGGGCACCCCGGACGGCGAGCCGGCCGATCGCGGCCACGAGCACGTCGACGTCGGTGATCTCGAGATGGACGACGTCGTCGGGCAGCCGGGTCTGGTCGAGCAGCCGAACGTGTCCGTCCGTGCCGCCGACCCAGTCGATCGGGCGCAGTGGGCTCATCCCCCGACGCTAATCGGGACTGTGAACACGCCGCGCCGGTTGAGCCGAACGGGCGATTCCCGCAGCGATACTGCCCTCATGGTGCGTGAGGGCGGGGTCGTCGGCGATCTCGAACGCCCCGGCGCCACCGCCGACGTCCCCGAGGTCACCCGGTCGCGCGAGACCCCGGACGCCGCGGGCAGGGCCGAGGTGGGGCCCTCGCAGCGGGTGGCCTCCCGCCCCGCGGCCCGGCCGACGACCCAGCCGCTGCGCCGCCCCGAGGCGCTGCCGGTCCGGATGCGGGTCACCCGGGCGGTTCTCCTGGTGCTGCTCACCCTGGTCGTCCCCGGGTCCGCCCAGCTCACCGCCGGCGACAAGAGGATCGGCCGGATCGTGGTCCGGGTCTGGCTCTCGGCCCTCGGCCTGGTCGTGGCGCTCGCCGCGCTGTGGTTCACCGCCCGCTCGGTGGTGCTGCGACTGGCGACCAGCTCCCTGGCGCTGACGCTGCTCGCCGTGTTCCTGTTCGTCGTGGCGGCCCTCTGGCCGGTGCTGGTCGTCGACGCCTGGCGGCTGGGCCGCCCGGCGCTGCTGCCGCGGCGGGTGCGGCTGGCCATGACGGCGCTGCTGGTCGCCTCGGTGCTGCTCACCAGCCTCCCGGTGCTGGGAGCCGGGCGCAGGGCATGGGCCGCGGCCAGCCTGCTCGACCACGTGTTCGGCATGGGTGCCGAGTCCGCCGCGGTCGCGGGCCGCTACAACGTGCTGCTGCTCGGCGGTGACGCCGGTCCCGACCGGGTCGGCACCCGACCCGACAGCATCACCCTGGCCAGCATCGACGCCACCACCGGGCGCACCGTACTGTTCGGCCTGCCCCGCAACCTGGAGGACGTCCACTTCCCCGAGTCGTCCGCGGCGGCGCGGGCCATGCCCGATGGGTGGACCTGCGGCGACGAGTGCCTGCTCAACGGCGTCTACACCTGGGGCAGCCAGCACCCGGACGTCTTCCCCGGGGTCGCCGACCCGGGGGCCGCGGCCATGAAGCAGGCGGTCGAGGGTGTCACGGGGCTGACGGTCAACTACTACGTGCTCATCGATCTGAACGGGTTCCGGCAGCTGATCGACGCGATGGGCGGGATCGACATCACGGTGCGCGACAGGGTGCCGATCGGCGGCGGCACCTCGAAGGTGTCCGGGTACATCGAACCGGGCACCCAGCGCCTCAACGGCTACCACGCCCTCTGGTACGCGCGGTCGCGTCACGGCGCCAGCGACTACGTCCGCATGGAGCGTCAGAAGTGCGTCATGAACGCGATGGTGCGTCAGATGGACCCGGCCACCCTGCTGGCCAAGTTCCAGGGGATCGCGGCCGCGGCGCAGGACGTCATGAGCACCGACATCCCGGCGTCCCAGCTGGCGACGTTCATCGACCTGGGGACCAGGGGCAAGAGCCAGCGGATCTCCAGCGTCTCGTTCGTGCCGCCGCTGGTGAACCCGGCCTATCCCGACTTCACCGTGATCCACGATCGGGTCCTCGCCGCGCTGATGGCCTCCCGACAGGAGCCGACCGCCCGACAGGAGCCGACCGCGGCGGCCACGGGTTCGGCGGCGGCGGCCTCGGTGCCGGCGGCGACGGTCACGGCGCCACCGGCGAGTCCGTCGGCCCCGCGGTCGGCTGCGCCCACGCCGTCCACCGGCGCCGAGGCGGCCGCGGCGCCCGCCATCGACGTGTCCGCCGTCTGCAGTCCCGCCTGAGCGGTCCTCACAGGTGAGTCCGGTATGAGTGGTCGGTGTGAGAGTCGTCCGCCGTGAGTGAGCCGGCCGACGAACTCCTGGTGATCACCCCCTGGTATCCCAGCGCACGGAGCCCCTACACCGGCGCGTTCGTGCGTGAGAGCGTCCGGGCGGTGGCGCGCCACTACCGGCGGGTCACCGTGATCCACGCCGAACACCGCCCGCCCGACGAGGGGCGGACACCCCGCTGGCACGAGGACGACGAGGCGCGGGTGCTGTGGATCCCCGTACCGACCGAGCCGATGACCGGTCGGGGCGACATGATGGTGCTGCAGCGCCGGGCGCTGGCCGAGCACGCCGGGGAGCTGATCCGCGCGGCGCCGGTCATCCACTGCCACGTGGGCGCGCCCACCGGCGCCGGCCTGGTCGATCTGCTGGCACCGCAGACCCGGTTCGTGCTCACCGAACACGCCTCGTACCTGCCCTCGGTGCTGCGCCACGATCGGGCTCGGGAGCTGTACGTCCGGGCGCTGGGCCGGGCCCAGGCGATCACCGCGGTGGGTCGTCGCACCGCTGAGCTCATCGAACTGGTCAGCCCACCCGGCACCGTCCCCGTCGCGATCGTGCCGAATCCCGTTCCCCTGGAACCGCTTCCGCTGGCGACCGAGGTGGCGCGGCCGTTGTCGCGCTGGCTCTACGTCGGCAACCTGGTGCCGGCGAAGGGGACCGGACGGCTGCTGAACGCCTTCGCCCGGTGGGTGGCCGCCGGCGCGGACCCGGACGCCCGGCTGACCGTGGTCGGCGACGGGGTGCAGCGCCCGGAGTTGGAGGAGCAGGCCCGGCGGCTGGCGGTGGCCGACCGCGTGGAGTTCGCCGGCGCCGTCGACCCGAGCCGGGTCGGGCAGGTCTTTCCCGACCACGACGTGTTGGTGCACCTGTCCCGCAGGGAGACCTTCGGCGTCACCTGTGTCGAGGCCGCCGCCTGCGGCCTACCGGTGCTGGTCACCCGCTGCGGCGGGCCCGAGGAGACCATGGCGGTCCACGCCGGGTTGGGGCTGGCCGAGTTCGTGCCGGTGGCCGAAGACGAGGACGTCGGCCAGATCACCGAGGCGATGGCGCGGCTGGCGCGCCCGGTCCCGGCGATCAATCTCGCCATCTCGCGTGACCATCTGGAACGGACCTACGGGACGGGCCCGGTCGGCCTGCGGCTCCGGGAGGCGCTGTTCGGCGAGTCGTCGGGGGGCCCGGCCGCCGGGTCGGTGGGCGTGGCCGGTGTCGCCGTGACGGCGCACCGGGTGCGGGAGGTGGACCGCGAGCTGCG
>CAYYCE010000240.1:894-5257 GCA_964469635.1 uncultured Kineosporiaceae bacterium | reverse complement strand
CCGGATCGTCTGGTCCCCGGAGGCGTAGCCGACGATCATCCGGGCCAGCGGGCCGACCTCGACCCGCTGGTCGTCGTAGACGGGGGACTTGATCCAGCTGTACTTCTCGTCGGTCTTCAGGTGCGCGACGCCGTCCTCGATCGGCGACATCCCGGTGTACTCGGGCTCGGTGACCCCCTCGAACGGGTGGAGGGTCTGCGAGCCCGTGTACCAGGCGTGCGTGACGTCCTCGAGGATCTTCGTCTGGTCGAACGGGTGCACCGTGGACAGGTCGCCGTTCAGGACGATGCCCCGAGGGAAGAGCGTCGCGCCCCCGTACAGCGGGGTGTCGTCCTGCTCGAAGAATCCGTAGCTCATGTAGGAGCGCAGGCCGGCGCCGATCCCGGCGGCGGCCTCGGGGGCGTAGGCCAGGCCGGCCATCAGCAGGTCGGGCAGGTAGGCGCCGCGCAGGAACGCGATCTGCTGGGTCAGCAGGGTGCGGAATTCGGCGAGGCGGGTCGGGTTCTCGATGTCCTGCACGCAGGTCACCCCGCCGACCACGATCGACTGCGGGTGGGGGTTCTTCCCGCCGAAGATGGCCATCATCTTGGCCGCGCCGCGCTGGACCCCCAGGGCGTCGAGGTAGTGCGAGACGGCGACCAGGTTCTCTTCGGGGGTGAGCTTGTAGGCGGCGCTGCCCCAGTAGGCGTCGCCGAGGATGCCCAGGCTCGACTGCGCCAGTGCGGACACCTTCGTCTGGACCTCGGCGAAGTGCGTGGCGCTGGCGTTCCAGGGCAGGTCGGTGTGCCGCCGGGCGACCTCGACCGCCTTGGCGGGGTCGGCGTCGAGCGCCGCCACGAGGTCCACCCAGTCGAGGGCGTGCAGGTGGTAGAAGTGCACCGGGTGGTCGTGCAGGTACTGGGAGCCGGCGATGAGATTGCGGACCAGGCGTGCGTTCTTGGGGATGGTGACCTGGAACGCGTTCTCCACGGCCCGGACGCTGGTCCAGTAGTGGACGCCGGTGCACACGCCGCAGATCCGCATGGCCAGCAGGCCCGCGTCCCGGGGGTCCCGGCCCTTCAGGATGAGTTCGATGCCCCGGAACATCGTTCCGGCGGAGAACGCCTGTTGGACGACGTTGTCGTCGTCCAACACGGCCTCGATCCGCAGGTGTCCCTCGATGCGGGTGATCGGGTCGACGACGATGTGGGTGGCCATCAGCTCGGCTCCTCGGACGGTGAGGTGGCATCGGCGGTGGGCGCGGGGGTTCCTGCGGCCGCGGCGGCCGCTCGACGCCGCAGGGTCATGCTGACCCCGGCGTGGATCGCCACCCCGGCGGCGGCTGCGGTCAGCAGGCCGAGACCGAAACGGTCGACGCTCTTCTCCACACCCAGGCCGAAGAAGCCGGCGGCGGGGATTCCGGCGTTGGCCAGCGGGCGCTCCTGGGCATAGCGGTCCCAGAAGCCCACCTCGGCACACCCGATGCAGCCGTGGCCGACGCCGATCGGCCAGTTGGTCGCGTCGTTGTAGCGGATGATGGAGCAGTTGTTGTTCGTCATGGGGCCCTTGCAGCCCATGCGGTAGAGGCACCAGTTGTTGCGCGCGCCTTCGTCGCCCCAGTCCTGGACGAACTCGCCTGCCTCGAAGTGGGCCCGGCGCTCGCAGTTGTCGTGGATGCGGTAACCGAAGGCGAACTTCGGCCGCAGCAGGCCGTCGAGGGCGGGCGGCTGGCCGGTCATCGCGTAGTGCAGGAGGACGCCGATCAGGTTGGCGGGGTTGAGGGGACAGGCCGGCACGTTGACCAGGGGTTTGCCGTGGACGACCGAGCTGACTCCGACGGCGTCGGTGGGATTCGGCGCGGCCACGGGGATGCCGCCGTAGAAGGCGCAGGCGCCGGCGGCGATGACCAGGGCGGCCCCCTCCGCCAGTTCGACGACCTCGTCCCGGAAAGGCTTGGCGGCGGGGCCTACCGTGCAGTAGGTACCGTCGAGGCCGTTGGGGACGGCACCCTCGATGACCAGGACGTACTTGCCCTTGAACGCCTGCACGGCATTGGCCTTGCGTTCCTGGGCCTGCATTCCCGCTGCGGCCATGAGGGTTTCGTGATACTCGAGGGAGATCGTCTGGAACAGCAGTTCGTCGATGGTCGGCGCGCTGGTGCGCAGCAGGGCTTCGGTGTTGCCCGCACAGTCCTGCCCCTCGATCCAGATGACGGGGATGCGGTTGAGCACCTCGGCCGCTCGGGCGATGCGCGGGGCGAAGGCGTCGGGCAGCATCAGCGCCGCGGCCGTGGCGGAGGCCCAGCCCAGGAAGCTGCGCCGGCTCACGCCGTGCTCGCGCAGCAGCGTGCCGACATCCGCGCCGCGCAGCGCCGGCGCCGATGCCAGCGCCCGCAGTCGGCGGTCCGACTGCTCGAACCGCCCTACCGCGCCGTCCAAATGGTCGGCAGGAGAGGGGTCGGTGAGAGCGGGGTCGGTGAGAGGTGGGTCGGCGGGTGTCCAGGGTCTCGGGGGCGGCAGCGCGGCGGCGACTCGGGCCGCGAGTACCGCGTCGTCGGTGGGCGGGGCGACGCGTCCGGGTCGGGAGGTCGCAGCCTGCGACGGTGGATTCGATGAGAGCCGCAGTGCCATGACGCCACCTCTGCCCAACAATGAAGATCAAATAGGCGATCCGGGCCATTCCTGCGCAATTGCGCCTTTCCACAGTGTTGGAGGCATGGCGCAGATCACACAAGGCAGAAGTGAGGGCTCTCTCACGCCGTGGGGGTGACGTGCCCGGTTCGGGGATCCCTCCAGTGGCTTTGGTCCCCGATGAACCCGCCGATGGCCTCTTCGAGGCGGGCGGTGGTCTCAGCGGTAGTTGACGAACTGCAGCGCGACGTCCAGATCGGCCCCCTTGAGCAGGGCGATGACGGACTGCAGATCGTTCTTGTTCTTGCTGGAGACGCGCAGTTCGTCCCCGGTGATGGACGCCTTGACGCCCTTGGGGCCCTCGTCGCGGATCAACCGGGTGATCTTCTTCGCGTTCTCCTTGCCGAGCCCCTGCTTCAGTTCGGCCTCGATGCGGTACTCCTTGCCGGACGCTTTGGGCTCGCCCGCGTCGAGGGACTTGAGCGAGACACCGCGCTTGACCAGCTTGGTCTCCAAGACGTCGAGGGCGGCCTTGGCACGCTCCTCGCTGTTGGCCTTGATGACGATCGTCTCGCCGCTCCACTCGACAGAGGCGCCGACGCCTCTGAAGTCGTAGCGCTGCGAAACCTCCTTGGCCGCCTGGTTGAGGGCGTTGTCCACCTCCTGGCGGTCCACCTTGCTCACGACATCGAACGAGCTGTCGCCGGCCACGCTGTGTCCTCCCCTGGGCTTGCTTGCGATGCTGCACCCCGTGGTACGGGCAGCCTGCCCGCTCTGTGTCCCCGACGTGCGCGGGGTGGTCCGGGGTCTTGCTATCCTTCCATCCGCGACGTCGGCAGGCACCTTCGGGGGCGTGTCGACTGAGCATGGCGGGTTGCCCGAGCGGCCAAAGGGAGCGGTCTGTAAAACCGTCGGCACAGCCTACGTTGGTTCGAATCCATCACCCGCCACCACCAGCCAAAACGGCCCCTGACCTGGGCAAACGCGCGGGGGTGAGGGTATCTTGGCGCCGCTCACGAGTGGGAGCGGTGTGCGACGCCGCTCTGCTGGCGTCGGGGTAACGGTCTGTGCTCGAGGTCCGGGCTTGTGACCTGCAGTGTTCACAGATGGTGTTGACCGGGGTGCGTCGTCTGGTGCGGCCATGTGCGGCTGTTCGCGGCGAATACGCGGCGACGTTCGGGCTCGCTTGGCCGGGGAATCGGCACCCTGCGAGGTGTCGAAGGTAGGGGCAGCCGCTGGGCACCGTCCATCGTGGCGGGGGCGATCTTCAGTGCCCAGGGGTGCTTCTGGCGGTCGGCGAGTTTCCACCCGGTCAGGTCAATTGGTGCGGGCGAAGCGCTGATCAAGATCACGGATCCTGCCTCTGGTGCCGGCCTGATCGGGTTGACCAAGACGCTGATCCGGACGGGCTGGTGGCCGGGGAGGGGCGGGTTGCGGGCCGGGCAGGGCGAGTCCGGTGGTGTTTCACCACGATCCCTGTGACGCGCTCGCACCTCATGTCAATAAACGGCACGCGCCTGGGCGCGCATTGCATACAACGCCCAGATCAGTGACATGAGAGCCCAGCTCAGCTCATCGGTTCCACAGCCTGGGGCGGGGGAGCTGGCAGGAGGCCACTGCGGCCACCGGCAGCTACTGGGCGCCCCGACTTCGACGTCGGCGCACTGGCGTCCATTGCAGGCAAGCCCACGATCCCTGCGACGCGCTCGCACCTCATGTCAATAAACGGCACGCGCCTGGGCGCGCATTGCATA
>CAYYCE010000240.1:0-794 GCA_964469635.1 uncultured Kineosporiaceae bacterium | reverse complement strand
CAACGCCCAGATCAGTGACACGAAAGTCCGGATGCGATCAGATCTCACACAATGCCATGATGTCAAACATCGTACGCTAGGATGACATGCATGGACCTTTCGCTCTTCGGCGCCACCGCTCCTGGAGATCTCGTTCCGATCACGGGAACCGATCCGCAACGGGGCGAGTGGGCACACCGGGCTTTTGTGCCGCACCCACTTCCCAAGGCCGAGCCAGATCTCACCCGTGCGACGTACCGCGTGATAGCAGACTGCCGCGCCGCCCTTGCTGCTTTGGACAGTACGGCTCGACGCCTTCCAAACCCGCGGCTGTTTAGGCGACCCGCACTACAAGCAGAGGCGCAGAGCACCTCCGCCCTCGAAGGGACGTATGCCCCCCTTGCAGAAGTCCTGGTGGCTGATGAGGAGAGACCACCGAACGTTGATGTTCGCGAAATCTTGAACTACGTCACCATGGCCGACACGGCCTTCAACTGGGTGGAGGTTGGACGCCCACTAACAGTGGGCATGCTTGCGGAACTGCAGGCCATCCTTGTAGCGCGAACCCGGGCTGAAAGCGCCGAATCGGGAGATGTCCGGACTCGACAGGTGGTCATCGGACGACGCAAGGACGCCGCCGTCGACGAACTTCCCGTCCACGCGGCAAGGTTCATACCGTCACCGCCTGGATTGGACCTCCGTGCACGACTAAAGGACCTACTCGACTGGATGAGCGACGAAGCGATCGAGCCTGAAATTGATCCGGTGGTTGCGGCTGCATTAAGCCACTATCAATTCGAAGCGCTGCATCCCTT
>CAYYCE010000239.1:0-5260 GCA_964469635.1 uncultured Kineosporiaceae bacterium | reverse complement strand
TATGCCGTGGACGCGAGCTTCTTCGTCTCCAGTTCCGCGGTGAACCCGACGCTGACGATCATCGCGAACGCGCTGCGCGTGGCCGGGCGGATCGCCGACCGGTGGGGAGTCGGGGAGTCCGCGGTGACCGCAGCCCTCGACGGCAGGGAACGTACCGTCCGGGTGCTCGGCGCGGGCGTCCTGACCCTGATCGCCGGTCGCGGCCTGCTCGCCCTGCGCCGGCCCGCGGCGGCCGTGCCCGCCGACCTGGGCGGCACCGAACGCCGTCCCCTGGCCTGCCTCGGACGTTTCGTCGCCCTGACCGCGATCAACCCGATGACGGCGATCTACTTCACCGTGCTGGCCGCCGGGCTGAGCGCCACCTCCGGACTCGACCTCACCCGGCCCGCACAGGCCACGGCCTTCGTCGCCGGCATCGGCCTGGGGTCGCTGTCCTGGCAGGTGGTGCTGGCCACGATCGGTGCCGTCGCGGGCATCCGGCTGTCGCCGTCCGTGCGCACCGGCATCGGCGCGGTCGGCTACGCCATCGTGCTCGGCTACGCCGTCCTGCTGCTGGTCACCTGAGGCGTGACCGGCCGGGCCGGGTTCAGCCCGTGGCGTGGCTGCGGCGCCGGTGCCAGATCGCCACGGCCGCCACCAGGACCAGTGCGGTGACGACCGCGGCCCCGCGCCCGATCAGCTTCTCCACCACGTGATAGGAGTTGCCCGCCAGGTAGCCCACCAGACAGAACGTGATCCCCCACGCCAGGCCACCCAGTGCGTTGAACGCCAGGAAGGTCGGGTACGGCATCCGGCTGAGGCCGGCCAGACCGGGCATCACCGCCCTCAGGAACGCCGTCCAGCGGCCCAGGAACACCGCCGAGCCGCCCCGGGTGCGCAGGAAACGGCGGGCGCCGTCCAGCCGGGGTTTGTGCCGACGCAACGGCCCCAGGTCGAGCAGTGGGTCGCCGAAGTGGCGTCCCACCTCGTAGCCGACGCTGTCGCCGACCACCGCGGCCACCACCACCAGGACGGCGAGCGTCCAGATGTCGATCACCCGCTGCGAGGCCAGAACGCCGCCCAGAACCACAGCGGTCTCACCCGGCAGCACGAACCCGATGAACACCGCCGCCTCACCGAAGACCAACGCGGCGATCACCACGTACGCCAGCAGCGGCGGCAGGTGGAGGATCGGGTCGAGCAGGGTGCTCACACCGGTCACGCTACCCGGCCGAGCACCGCGGGGTTCGGCCGTGACGCTGCGGAGCCGGATCGCCGCCACTGTGCGGCGCCACGCCCGTCCCGGCTGGGCACGGCGTGACGTTGCACCCGCTGGACGGGCACGGCGTGACGTTGTGCCCGTCAGGGGGCGGGGGCGGGGGCGGGGGTGCGGTCGATGTCGGGCTCCAGGTAGATCACCCGGGCGATCGGGACGGCGGCGCGCACCCGGGCCTCGGCGTCGTCGATGATGCCCGCCACGTCGACCGCCATCCGCCGCGGCCCCACCGCGATCTTCGCGGCCACCAGCAGCTCCTCGGGGCCCAGGTGCAGCGTCTTCATGTGGATGATGCGGTCCACGCCGCCGCCCACCAGAGCGGCCTCGATGGCGGCCAGGTGCGCCCGGGTCGCCCCCTCGCCCACCAGCAATGAGCTCATCTCCATCGCCAGGATCGCCGCGACCACGACCAGCAGCAGCCCGATCAGCGCGGTGCCCAGGGCGTCCCAGCGGCCGTCGTCGGTCGCCAGCGTCAGCCCCACCCCGGTCAGCGCGAACACCAGGCCCAGCAGCGCGGCGAGGTCCTCGAGCAGCACGACGGGCAACTCGGGCGCCTTGGCGGTGCGCACGAACTGGACCCAGCCCCCCCCGCCCCGCACGGGGTTCGACTCGCCGATCGCGGTGCGGAACGAGAACCCCTCCAGCCCGATGGCCACCAGCAGCACCGCCACGGGGGCCCACTTCCAGTCCTCGATCGGCTCGGGATGGGACCACTTGTGCCAGGCCTCGTACAGCGCGAACAGGCCGCCGACGCTGAACAGCACGATCGAGACCACGAAGCCGTACAGGTACCGCTGGCGGCCGTAGCCGAACGGATGCTCGGGCGTGGCCTGCTTGCTCGCCCGCTTGCCCCCGATCAGCAGCAGCAGCTGATTGCCCGAGTCGGCCACCGAGTGGATCGACTCGGCCAGCATCGAGGAGGACCGGGTGAGCAGGAACGCCACGAACTTCGTGACCGCGATTCCCAGGTTGGCCGCCAGCGCGGCCACGATCGCGCGGGTTCCGCCGCCGGTCGACATTCAGCGGGTCCGATCACGCAGGTCCGCGACGTGGGGCGAGGTCAACGGGTCCAGACCGGAGGCCAGCGCGAGGTAGGTGGCGGAGAAGTCCGTCAGCGAGACCAGGTCCGCGAACCGCTCCAGCGGGTGCCCGGGCTCGGCGCTGACCTCGCTCACCCGAACCCCGGCCTCCCGGGCGGTGACCCGGACGGCGTCCGCGGTCCGGGAGGTCACCAACCAGGTGCCGTCGGGCCGGTCCACGCTCGGCTCGGCGTCGCGCAGCAGCAGCAGCCGCAGCGCCAGCCGCCCCGGCCCGGCCAGGAACGGGTCGGCGAACATCTCGTCCTCGCCGCGGGCGGCGAACGGGCCGCCGAACGTCGCCACCACGTCCCCGGCGTCGTCCGGCAGGGCCCCGCGCATCGCCGGCACCCGCGCCGTGCGGGCCAGCATCGCCACCGTGCGGCTGGCCGCGACCCCGGTCACGTCGCCGTCGCCGAGGACGACGGGCACCGAATCGGCCAGGTCGAGCGCCAGCGTCTTGGCCGGGTTCACGAACGCCTCGGAGGACGGGCGGTAGGTGGCGGCCCGGGCGTCGAGCCGCTCGGCCACCGCCGTGAGCACGTCGGTCGAGGCGTCGATCAGCCCGATCCCGTCGGCGGTCGCCAACACCGGGGTGAGCAGTGACCACATGCCCATCCGGGAGGCCCGCGCGGCCGGGCTGACCGGTGGCGGCACCGGGACGTGCACCCCACCGGTGCGCTCGGCGACCTCCTGGAGCGGGGAGCGGCCTGCCCCCACGGTCAGCAGCCTCGACCCCCGGCGGGCGGCCTCGGCGGCCAGCCCCAGCGGTCCGGGGGCCCGGCCCGACATCGACACCGCCACCACGAGGTCGAGCGGACCGACCCAGCCGGGCAGCGGAAGTCCTCGCCGCACCGAGACCGGCACCGGCGAACCCGACCCGGCCAGCATCGCCAGCACGTCGCCCACCACGGCCGAACCGCCCAGGCTGGCCACCACGACCGACCGGGGACGCCCGTCCCCCACCAGCCGCTCGACCCCGGCCTCGGCCGTGGCCCGCAACGCCGTGCGAACCTGGGCCCCGGCGCCGGCCAGTGCCAGCAGGGACCCCGAGGGATCACTGGCGGCCAGGCTCTCGGCGTCGTCCAGAAGTTGCTCGTCCAGCGCCATGGCTCCCCTAGTCACGCGTTCGCGCTTCGTCGACCAGCAGCACCGGGATCCCCGCGTCGTCGATCCGGTAGGCGAGCCGACACACCGTGCAGTGCAACTCGGCCGCGCCCCCGGCGTCGGGGTCGGTGCCGTCGCGTAGCACGCCCTTGCACGAGGGACACCGCAGGATGTCGCGCAGCCACGGTTCGATGGTGGTCACCAGGTCATCCTGTCCCATCACGGGCTCCATCTCATCCCGGACGCACCAGAGCCAGGACCTCGTCCCTCAGCTTCTCCATGGTCGCCGCGTCCGGGGCCTCGGCGTTGAGCCGCAACAGCGGTTCGGTGTTGCTCGGCCGCAGGTTGAACCACCAACCGGCCTGCGCCGCGATCACGCTGAGCCCGTCGAGGCGATCCAGCCGGACCCCGGGGCGGTCGGCGAAGGCGGCCTCGACCCGGGCGGTCGCCGCGGCGACGTCCTCGACCCGCGAGTTGATCTCGCCGCTCGCCTCGTACCGCTTGTACTCGGCGGCCAGACGCGACAGCGGACCGTCCTGCTGCCCCAGCGCCGCCAGCACGTGCATCGCGGCCAGCATGCCGGTGTCGGCGAACCAGAAGTCGCGGAAGTAGTAGTGCGCCGAGTGCTCCCCGCCGAAGACCGCGTCGTGGGCGGCCATCTCGGCCTTGATGAACGAGTGTCCGACCCGGGTCCGCACGGCGCGGGCGCCCTCGGCGGCGATCACCTCGGGGACGACGCGCGAGGTGATCAGGTTGTGGATCACGGTGACGGTCCCCGTGGCGCCGCGGGCCCGCTCCTTGGCGATCACGCGCCGGGCCACCAGCGCGGTCACCGCGCTCGGGCTGACCGGCTCCCCCCGCTCGTCGACGACGAAGCACCGGTCGGCGTCCCCGTCGAAGGCCAACCCCAGGTCCGCCCCCTCGGCCACCACCGCCGCCTGCAGGTCGCGCAGGTTCTCCGGTTCCAGGGGATTCGCCTCGTGGTTGGGAAAGGTGCCGTCGAGCTCGAAGTACAGCGGGACGACGTCCAGCGGCAACGCGGGCAGGCCGATCCGGCCGCCCAGCACGGCGGGCGTGGTCAGACCGGCCATACCGTTGCCTGCGTCGACCACCACCCGCAGGCGACGGATCCCCGACAGGTCCACCAGGGAGCGCAGGTGCGTGGCGTACCCGGCGAGCTGGTCGGACTCGGTGATCGTCCCCGGGGATCCCGACGACGGCTCAGGCGCTCCGGCCGCCAGCAGCTCGGCCGCCCGCGCCCGGATCCGGTCCAGACCGCTGTCCTGCCCGACCGGTCGGGCGCCGGCCCGGCAGAGCTTGATGCCGTTGTAGGCGGCCGGATTGTGGGAGGCGGTGAACATGGCGCCGGGGGCGTCCAGGGCGCCGCTGGCGTAGTAGAGGCCGTCGGTGCTGCACAGGCCGATCATCACCACGTCCGGGCCGCGCGAGGCGACACCCGCGGCGAAGGCGCCGGCCAGCTCCGGCGAGGACGGCCGCATGTCGTGGCCGACGGCCACCCGGCGTACGCCGTCCCCCAGGACCTCCTCGGCGAACGCCGCCCCCAGGGCGGTCGCCACCGACGCGTCGAGTTGCTCCCCCACCAGACCACGGACGTCGTACGCCTTGACGATGTCCCGCAGGTCACGTTCTGTGTCCACCCGCCCGACCCTAGGGGATCACGGCGGCCACCGGGCGCTCAGATCAGAGCTTGCGGGTGCGGTCCAGCACACGGCCGACGCTCAACGGCGTCCCCTCGTGCTCCCACGTCCGGTGCTCGCAGTGGTGGCAGGAGGTGAACTCGACCGGGGTGCCGTCGGTGAGG
>CAYYCE010000238.1:0-5297 GCA_964469635.1 uncultured Kineosporiaceae bacterium | reverse complement strand
CAGGATCGCCTGGGTCGGACAGACACTCACGCAGGCGGGTTCGAGGCCGATGTCGACCCGGTGGGCGCAGAAGTTGCACTTCTCCGCACTGTGGTCCTCGGGGTTGATGAAGATGGCGTCGTAGGGGCAGGCCGCCATACAGGCCTTGCAGCCGATGCAGTCTGATTTGGTGAAGTCGACGATCCCGTCGGGCCGGGCGAACATCGCCCCGGTCGGACAGGCGGCCACGCACGGCGCGTCCTCGCACTGGTTGCAGCGGGTGACCTGGAAGGCGCGCCGGGCGGTGGGGAACGTGCCGACGTCCACGGCCTTGACGAAGGTGCGGGTCACCGAAAGCGGGACCTCGTTCTCGGACTTGCAGGCCGTGGTGCAGGCATGGCAGCCGATGCACCGGGTCTGGTCCAGGACCTTGAGCAGCCGTCGACCCGAACTCCTCGGGCCCTGCTGCCCCGGTCCGGTGGCCGGGGGCGTCGCGGTGTCGGTCATGCACCTCTCCCTCGAGGCAGGCCGGCCCGATGGCCGACGACGGGGTCGAGCGGGTCGATCAGCCGGTGAGGGTCACCTCGGTGGTGTCCGGCGCGGCCAGACTTGCGCACACGATGGAGCACAGGTGCTCGATGCTCGGTTCGCAGATGCGGTAGACGACCGTGCGGCCCCTGCGGCTCCGGGACACGATGGCGCCCAACGCCAATCGGCCCAGGTGCTGCGACGCATTGGCGACGCTCACGTTGCTCGCCTCCGCGATGTCGCTGACGGTCGCCTCGCCGCACTCGTGCACGGCGCTGAGGATCCGCAGCCGGGTCGGATCGCTGAGGAGCGCGAACCGCTGGGCCACCTGATCCAGAACGGCGGGGGGGACGACGGCCATGGACAGGACTGTAGGCGGTGGCGTTCAATCAATCAATTGACTGATTGAACATTCCCCCCGACCGGATCCGGGACGGCGACGGCAGGGTGAGGGGCTACGGCAGCGGCCAGGTGTGCACCGGGGCGTTGGAGTGCATCCCCTCGCTGTAGCGCTCCAGCATCCGGGTCAGTGCGGCGGACCGGTCGAGCCCCCGGCGCTCCAGCTCCAGGACGGTCTCGACCTGCCAGGAGGCGCCGTTGCGGCCGGCGACGCATCGTCCCTCGATCACCCGCAGGTAGCGATCGGCCGCGGCATGGTCGACCCCCCAGCGCGACAGACCCTCGTAGGCCATCGGCAGCAGCCGGCGCAGCACCAGCTCGTCGACCGTGACGTCGCCGGCGCCGGGCCAGTACAGCCGCGCGTCCATGCCGTGCCGGGCGGCGTTGGCGAAGTTCTCCTCGGCGGTGGGGAACGTCATGTTCGACCAGACCGGCCGATCCTCCTCGCCGAGGACGCGCAGCACGCCGTAGTAGAAGGCGGCGTTCGCGAGGATGTCGACCACCGTCGGCCCGGCCGGCAGCACCCGGTTCTCGACCCGGACGTGCGGCTGGCCGTCCACCACGTCGTACACCGGCCGGTTCCACCGGTAGATGGTGCCGTTGTGCAGCCGCAGCTCCTGCAGCCGCGGCGTCCGGCCGGACTCGAACTCGACCGCCGGATCCTCCTCGCCGACCTCGGGCAACAGCGCGGGGAAGTACCGCACGTTCTCCTCGAACAGGTCGAAGATCGAGGTGATCCACCGCTCGCCGAACCAGACCCTCGGCCGCACGCCCTGGTTCTTCAGCTCCAGCGGCCGGGTGTCGGTGGACTGGGCGAACAGCTCGATCCGGGTCTCGGCCCACAGCCGGTGGCCCAGGAAGAACGGCGAGTTGGCACCGAGGGCCAGCTGCGGGCCCGCCAGCACCTGGGCGGCGTTCCAGGTCGGGGCGAAGTCGATCGGGTCGACCTGCAGGTGCAGTTGCACGCTGGTGCACGCCGACTCCGGGGCCAGGTTCGGTGAGAAGGTGACCAGCCGCTCCTCACCGTCGATGTCCAGATGGATGTCCTCGCCCCGGGCGGCCAGGATCGAGTCGTTCAGCGCTGCATAGCGGGCCGAGGGACTCATCCAGTTGCTGTCCTGGAGGTGGTCGAGCATCAGCGTGGGCAGGATGCCGACCATCACGATGTGGGCCCCGCGCCGGTTCGCCTTGGCCTCGGCGGCGTTCAGCGAGGCGCGCAGATCGTCCTCGAGCCGGGTGTAGGCGTCGGCCGCCAGCGAGGCCGGAGGGACGTTCATCTCGATGTTGTAGGCGCCCAGCTCGGTCTGGAAGGCCGGGTCGGCGATCTCGTCCAGGACGGCCATGTTGCCCAGGTACGGCTGGTACCCGCCGTCGACCAGGTTCAGCTCGACCTCGAGCCCGGTCAGCGGCTTCGCGGCGTCGAAGGTCGCCGATGCCAGCATGCGCTCGAACACGTCGAGGCAGCGCTGGACCTTCTCCCGATAGGCCAGCCGCTGCTCCCGGGTGAAAACGATGTCACGGACCTCGTCGCCCACATCGACCACGGAATCACATCGCCGGCCCGCCGGGAAGACGCCACCTCCCCCGGTCGCCGAACAGGCCGATTCGAGCCTGCACGGGGTGGGCTCCCGGCAACTGTCGGTGCGGCTGCCTAGAGTCGGGGTCGTGAGGATCCTGCACACCTCCGACTGGCACCTCGGCCGATCGTTCCACCGGGTCGGCATGCTCGGGGCCCAGGCGGACCTCCTCGACCACCTGGTCGACGTGGTCCGCTCCGAGCGGGTCCAGGTCGTGCTGGTCAGCGGCGACGTCTACGACCGGGCCATCCCCTCGGTCGACGTGGTGTCCCTGCTGGACGAGGGGCTGAACCGGCTGGTGGCCGCCGGCGCCCAGGTGATCCTCACCGCCGGCAACCACGACTCGACGCGGCGGCTGGCCTTCGGCTCCCGCCTGCTCGAGTCCGCGGGCGTCCACATCCGAGCGGACCTGGGGCGGCTCGCCGACCCGGTGATCGTGGCGGACGAGCACGGTCCGGTCGCGTTCTACCCGCTGCCCTACCTCGAGCCGGTGCTCACCGCCGGTCCGCTCGAGTGCCCGACCGACCACACCTCGGTGCTGACCGCGGCGATGTCGGCCGTGCGCACAGATCTCGCCGCCCGGCCGGCGGGTACCCGAAGCGTCGTCGCGGCACACGCCTTCGTCGTCGGCGGTCAGGGCAGCGACAGCGAACGCGACATCACCGTCGGCGGCGTCGCCTCGGTCGCTCGGGAGGTCTTCGACGGAGTCGACTATGTCGCCCTCGGGCACCTGCACGGCAGGCAGCGGCTGCGCGACGACGTCCGCTACAGCGGTTCGCCGCTGGCCTACTCGTTCTCCGAGCACGCCCAGACCAAGGGGACCCTCCTGGTCGAGCTCGACGCCGGCGGCCTGGCCGCGGTGACCCCCGTCGACGCCCCGGTCCCCCGGCCACTGGCGCTGCTGCGGGGCACTCTGGAGGAGTTGCTGTGGCGGGGCGACCTGGTCGGCGCCGAACGGGCCTGGTGCCAGGCGACGCTGACCGATCCGCAACGGCCCGAGCGGGCGATGGAGCGTCTGCGCGCCCGGTTCCCGCACACCCTCGAACTGCGCTTCGAACCGGTGGACGACGTGGGACGGGCCGTCGCCACCGACCGGGCCTACCGGGACCGCCTGGTCGGGCGTAGCGACCTCGACATCTGCGTCGGGTTCCTCGACCACGTCCGATCGCGGCCGGCGGGCGAGCTCGAACGGGACTGGCTCTCCCAGGCGCTGGCCGCCGCCCGGCTCGACGAGGCCGAGGCCCGCGGGGTGGCCGTCCTGCGGGACGAGGCCCGCCGCGCCGCCCGGAACCCGAAGGCTCCCGCCACCGATCGGGCCGGTGCGACGCGCCGGGAGGTCTCGTGAAGCTGCACCGGCTGGAGATCGCCGCGTTCGGGCCGTTCCGCGGCCGCCAGGTGGTCGACTTCGACGAGCTCTCGGCTGCGGGCGTGTTCCTGCTGCACGGCTCCACCGGCGCCGGCAAGACCAGCGTGCTGGACGCCGTCTGCTACGCCCTCTACGGCAGGGCGCCGGGCACCCGTTCCGGAATCACCGCGCTCCGCAGCCACTACGCCGAGGCGGACGAGCGGCCGGAGATCGTGCTCGACTTCTCGGTGGGACCGCGCCGATTCGAGGTGACCCGTTCGCCGTCCTGGGAACGGCCCAAGCGCCGGGGCGACGGCACCACCACCGCCCCGGCCCGGGTCGCGCTGCGCGAACTCGTCGACGGCACGTGGTCGACCCTGTCCACCCGGATCGACGAGGCGGCGCACCAGTTGGACGAGGTGCTCGGCATGGGCGGCGAGGCGTTCACCAAACTGGTCATGCTCCCCCAGGGCGAGTTCGCGGCGTTCCTTCGGGCCGACGCCGAGACCCGCCGCGCCCTGCTCGAACGGATCTTCGGCACCGATCGGTTCGCTGCCGTCCAGGAGTGGTTGCGCCGACGCCGGACCGAACTCCGCGCGTCCGTGGACGCCGTGGACGCCACCACGCTCAGGCTGCTCGCCCAGGCCGAGCAGGCCGCCGGCCCGGCGCTGCGGACCCAGGCATCCGAGGAGCGGGAGCAGTCGGTCGAGCAGGCGCCCGCCCGGATCTCGCAGCTTCTGGCGACCGTCGGCCAGGCACGCGAGGCGGCCCTGACCGATCAGCTCAACGCCGTCCAGTCGGCCGACCACGCCGGGGTGATCCACGACCAGGCCCAGGCGATGGCCCAGCTCGCCCAGCAGTTCACCGTCCTGGTGGACCGGCAGCAGGCGGCCGAACGGCGTCAGGGCGAGATCGACCGGGCCCGCGAGCGGATCGACCGGGCCCGGCGTGCCGAACCGCTGACCGGCCTGATGCCCGCCCTGGCGGCCGCCCGCGCTCGCCGCGGCGAGGCCGCGGCCGGGGCCAGGGCCGCCGTCGAGGCCCTCGGCCCCCTGGACGGCGAAACCGACTGGGCGCCGGCCCGCGACCGGGCGACCGCTGCGCTGTCCGCCCTCGCCGCCCTGCAACCGGTGGCCGAGGAGTACGAGCGGCTGACCGGCCGCCATCGCCATCTTCGGGGGGACCTCGAGGAGGCCGAGCGACACACCGCCGAGGCCCGGCGGCGGCTGACGACGGCCGAGGCGGCCGTGGAGACCGCCCGCCGGCTCGAGGCGAGCGTGCGGGAGCGTGCCGCCGGAGTGGACGGCGATCGCTGGGCCCGGGACGCAGCTCGCCGGCGGGCCGAGGCGGCCCGGGAGCGGGATCGGCTCGCCGGCGACCTGGCCGTGGTCGGCGCCGACCACGAGCGCGCCCGCGAGGCCGCCGTAACGGCCCGGGAGCATTACCTTGACGTGCGTGAGCGGCGGCTG
>CAYYCE010000237.1:0-5315 GCA_964469635.1 uncultured Kineosporiaceae bacterium | reverse complement strand
CCAGGCAGGTGAGCGCGCTGACGGCGGAGTACACCCGTCGGCAGCAGGCGGCGGCCGACGCGGGCCGCGACCTGGCCGCCTCGTTCGGCGTGATGTCCCAGGCCGAGCAGGATCAGGCCGAGACCGACGCCCAGGCCCGGGCGGCGCGGGCCCGGCAGGCGGCCCGGGTGAGGGCGCTCTACGTCGAGGGCACCAGCGGGCTGGCCATCGCCATGCTGGACGCCGACTCGGTGCAGGACGCGCTGTGGCGGCTGTCCGTCGGCCGGCGGGTGGGCCGGACCGTGGTGCTGGCCGCCGCCGACGACCTCGAGCGGGCCCGGACCGACGCCGAGACCGCCGTGCGGCGCTCGACGGCGGCGAACGCCGCCGGCGATCGCCTGGCCCTGGCCCTCGGGCGCCTGCAGGAGGAGGACGCCGCCGCCGCCAGGGCGCTGGCGGCGGCGAAGGCGAAGCTCGACACCCTCTCCCGGACGGCGCTCAGGCTGAAGGCCGCCGAGGACGCCGCGGCCGCCCTGGCCGCCGCCCAGCGCGCCGCGGCCGCCGCCCGGTTGGCCGCGACCGTTCCGGTGAGCGGGCTGGCGATTCCGGCCGAGTACGAGCGTGCCTACCGGGCCGCGGCCGACACCTGCCCGGGACTTCGCTGGAGTCTGCTCGCGGCCGTGGGCCAGGTCGAGAGCGGGCACGGACGCAACAACGGCCCCAGTTCCGCCGGGGCGGTCGGGCCGATGCAGTTCATGCCGGCCACGTTCGCCCGGTACGGCGTGGACGGCGACGACGACGGCAGGGCGGACGCCTGGGACTACGCGGACGCCATCCCCACCGCCGCTCGCTACCTCTGCGCCTCCGGGCTGGACACGACCCCGGACGGCGTCCGGCGGGCCCTGCTGGCCTACAACAACGCGCAGTGGTACGTCGACCTGGTGCTCGAGACGGAGCAGGCGATCCTGGCCGCCCGGCCCGGGACCGCCGCCACCGAGGACGCCGGGCGGCTCAGCCCTGTTCTCCCGGTGGCATGACCGGGAGAGCAGGCGGGATCGCCGACGGCATGGTCGGCGGAGCGGTGGGCGGCTGCGTCGGCGGGACGCCCGGCACGGCCCTGGCACCCGCGGAAGGGGCCTGCGACGGCGAGGTCAGCTCTGCTTCGCGGACCTGACCCTCGACCCCCGCGGCCTCGGCCCGCGCCCGACGCAGGGCCTGGCCCGGGTCCTCGAGCTCGGTGGCCCCCAGGGCGTCCGCCTCGTCGTCGTTCGCCGGCCCCGGCACCCAGGTGCCGCTGTCGTCGTCGCCGCCGCCCAGCGCCGTCCCGATCCCCCGCAGCGCCTGGGTGAGCTCCGTCGGTACGATCCAGACCTTGTTCGACGGGCTGTTGGCGATCTGCGGCAGGGTCTGCAGGTACTGGTAGGCGAGCAGCTTGGAGTCGGGGTTGCCGCGGTGGATGGCGTCGAACACCTGTTGGATCGCCCGAGCCTCACCCTGGGCCTTGAGGATGGCGGCCTGGGCCTGGCCCTCGGCCTTGAGGATGGCCGACTGCTTCTCGCCCTCGGCGGTGAGGATCTGGGACTGCTTGACACCCTCGGCGTTGAGGATCGCCGCCCGGCGGTCCCGCTCGGCGCGCATCTGCTTCTCCATCGAGTCCTGAACGCTCGGCGGCGGGTCGATCGCCTTGAGCTCGACCCGGTTCACCCGGATCCCCCAGCGGCCGGTGGCGTCGTCCAGAACCCCGCGCAGCTGGGCGTTGATGTTGTCCCTGCTGGTCAGGGTCTGCTCCAGGTCGAGTGAGCCGATGACGTTCCGCAGCGTGGTGACGGTCAGCTGTTCGATGCCGACGATGTAGTTGGCGATCTCGTAGACCGCCGCCTTGGGGTCGGTCGGCTGGAAGTAGATCACCGTGTCGATGCTGACCACCAGATTGTCCGAGGTGATCACGGGCTGCGGCGGGAACGAGACCACCTGTTCCCGCAGATCGACCACGGCCCGGGGCCGATCGATGAAGGGGATCAGGAAATGCAGTCCCGGCGCGAGCGTGCGCGAGTAGCGGCCCAGCCGCTCCACGATGACCGACGTCGCCTGCGGCACGATCCGCACCGCTCGGGAGACGGTGACCAGCACGAAGATCACGAGCAAGAGCAGAACGACGAGCGCGGCTGTTCCTCCGGTGTCCATGACCAGCTCTCCAGTTCGCTATTCAGAAGTTCCGGCGGCCAGCGGTGGATTCACTGCCACCACGGCGGTCGCCCCGTCGATGCGCACCACGTACACGCTGGTGCCGGCCGCCACGGGCGGCATCCGCTCGGCCA
The DNA here is from genome assembly GCA_964469635.1 of uncultured Kineosporiaceae bacterium. Lineage (GTDB taxonomy): Bacteria > Actinomycetota > Actinomycetes > Actinomycetales > Kineosporiaceae > JADJPO01. Next base: position 3,018 of record CAYYCE010000237.1, on the reverse strand, counting down.
GTCGGGCGCTCCACAGCTCGCCGCCGAGGCGGATCCGGCCCGAGGAGTCGTCGACCTGCTGCACCACGGTCGCCCGGCGGCCGAGGAGTGCCTCGGTGTGCATCGGCTCCGAGGGCACGTTGCGCTGCATGTAGGCGCGCAGCGGCGGCCGCCCGCCCAACAGCAGGAACACGGTGGCGACCGCGAACATCAGCAGCGACAGCGTCAGGCTGCCCGTGACCGCGGCGCCCGCCGCGGCGACGAGGGCCCCACCGGCCACCATCAGAAAGATCAGGTCGAGGGTGAACACCTCGACCACACCCGCGGCGATGGCAACGGCGACCCAGATCAGGCCGTACAGCTCGTTGCGGTTCACCGGACCTCCCTCCCGCGCGGCTCGCTGGTCATCCCTGCTCCTGGTGACGCTTGTGGGCCGCCCAGCGGTTCCCCAAACGTTCCACCGTCAGAGGCACGTCGAACGCGGCGCTGAGCGCCTCGGGCGTCATCACGTCCTCGAGCGGCCCGGCGGCGACCACCGAACCGGACCGCAGCAACAGGGCGTGGGTGAAGCCCGGCGGGATCTCCTCGACGTGGTGGGTCACCAACACCAGCACCGGCGAGCGGTGGTCCCCCGCCAGCTCCGCCAGGTCGGCGACCAGCGTCTCCCGCCCGCCCAGGTCGAGCCCCGCCGCCGGTTCGTCCAGCAGGAGCAGTTCGGGGTCGGTCATCAACGACCGGGCGAGCTGGACCCGCTTGCGCTCACCCTCGCTCAGGGTGCCGTAGGTCCGCTCGGCCAGGTGGGCGACCCCGAAGGCCGACAGCAGGTCGGAGCCACGGCTGTGGTCGACCGTCTCGTACTCCTCGTGCCAGCGTCCCGCCACCGCGTAGGCGGCGGTCAGGACGACGTCCGCGACCCTCTCGTGCGCCGGCAGGGTCTCGGCGAAGGCGGAGCTGGACAGGCCGATCCGCGGCCGGATCTCGAACACGTCGACGCGCCCGAGCTGCTCCTCCAGGATCCGTGCCGTCCCGCTCGTGGGGTGCAGCCGGGCGCCTGCGACCTGCAGCAGGGTCGTCTTGCCCGCACCGTTGGGGCCGAGGATCACCCAGCGCTCGCCCTCGCGGACGGTCCAGGTCACGTCGTCCAGCAGCCTGCTCCCGTCGCGCACCACGCTCACGCCGACCAAGTCGAGCACCTCTGGCATACATCGACCCTAGGGGATCGCGGACCGCGGTGCGCCCGTAGGCTCGTGAGGGTGCCCCCCACCCTGCCGGTCCCGCGGTCGGTGGCCCTGGCCGCCTGGGTGACGGCGGCGCTACGGGGCGAGGCGAATCCCGAGACGGCCGCGACGGCGGGCCTGGGCCCCGGCGACGAACCGGCCCCGGACGGTGCGGACCTGACCGAGGTGCTCCACCGGTGGCGGCGCGACGGGATGCGCGCGGCACGGGTGGTGCTGCCGGCCCCAGCCGACCCGGTGGGACTGCCCGGTCCCTCCGCGTTCAACGCCCTGGCCTGCGATGCCGGCGAGTGTGTGATCGCGGTCGCCGACTCGCCGCCGGTGACCGGGCTGCTGCCTCGGGTCCTGGCCTATGGCTCGGACCTCGAACCGGGGCGGCTGGTGGGCTGGTACGAGCATCCCGTGAAGCACCGTCCGGTGTTCCCTGTCACGTCCCTCGCCGAGGCGGACCAGGGACTGCGCTCCGGCCTCCTGGAGGCCGTCGAGGTGCTCACCGAGCTCGACGTGACCCGCGACCGCCCCGGTGTCGCCGAACGCTGGGCCGATCTGTCGGCGGCCGCCGTGGCGCCGCGTTCGCTGCCACCGGGCACCCCGGCGCGCGCCGTCGCGGTGCTCACCCGTGCCCTGCGGCTGCGCGGCCTGCTCGCCCTCGCCCTGACCGACGACGGCGGTGCGATCAGCGGCTGGGAGGCGGGCCGCCGCCGCGAGGCGTTGCGCCGCCTGGACGGCGTGGCCCGCGCCGCCGTGGCGGCCGCCGGGAACGCGGCGCTCGAGCCGCGCCGCTGAGGGTTCCGGGCGCTCAGCGCGCGATCGACCGGTAGACGTCCATGGTCCGGTCGGCGATCGCCTCCCAGGCGAAGTGCTGCTCGGCCCGTGCCCGACCGGCCCGGCCCATCTCCCGGGCGGCGTCGAGGTCCGAGGTGACCTCGGTGAGGACGGCGGCCAGGTCGTCGACGAACCGCTTCGGATCCTTCGGCGTCCCGGTGCCGTCGTCGACCTGGTCGATCGGCACCAACCGACCGGTCTCGCCCTCCACGACGACCTCGGGGATGCCTCCGGTGGCGGTGCCGACCACGGCGGCCTGACAGGCCATGGCCTCGAGGTTGACGATCCCGAGCGGCTCGTAGACGGACGGGCAGACGAACGTGGTCGCCGACGAGAGCACCTGGCACAGCTCGCGGCGGGGCAGCATCCGCTCGATCCAGACGACGCCGCTGCGCTCCGCCTGGAGGCCGGCGACCAGCCCGGCGACCTCGGCCAGGATCTCGGGGGTGTCGGGTGCGCCCGCGCACAGCACCAGCTGGACCTCCGGGGGAAGCAGCCGGGCCGCCCGGAGCAGGTACGGCAGCCCCTTCTGGCGGGTGATTCTGCCCACGAAGACCACGCTCGGGCGGCCGGGGTCGATGCCCAGCGCCCGCACGGCGTCCGGGTTCTCCTCCCGTACCCAGCCGGACAGATCGATCCCGTTGTGCACCACCTGGACCTTGCCGGGGTCCACCTCGGGGTAGCTGCGCAGGATGTCCTCACGCATCCCGGCGCTCACCGCGATCACCGCCGCGGCGCCCAGGTACGCGTTCCGCTCCGCCCAGGACGACAGGGCGTACCCACCACCGAGCTGTTCGGCCTTCCAGGGCCGCAGTGGCTCGAGACTGTGCGCGGAGAGTACGTGCGGGACGCCGTGGAGCAGGCCGGCCAGGTGTCCGGCCAGGTTGGCGTACCAGGTGTGGGAGTGGACCAGGTCGGCGCCGCCGCAGTCCGCGGCGATCGCCAGATCGACCCCGAAGGTCCGCAGCGCGGCGTTGGC
>CAYYCE010000236.1:0-5329 GCA_964469635.1 uncultured Kineosporiaceae bacterium | reverse complement strand
CCGAGTCGACCCCGCCCGACAGCCCACAGATCACCCTGTCGTCGCCGATCTGGGTCGAGATCCGCTCCACCTGCTCGGCGATCACGTTGCCGGTGGTCCAGTCCGGGTCGATTCCGGCGCCCCGGGTGAGGAAGTTGACCAGCACGTCCTGGCCGAACGGCGAGTGCTTGACCTCGGGGTGCCACTGGACGCCGTACAGCCGGCGCGCGTCGTCCTCGAACGCCGCCACCGGCACCGCGGCGGTGCCGGCGACCACGGTGAACCCCTCGGGGGCCCGGGACACGCTGTCGCCGTGGCTCATCCATACCGACTGGCTCTCGGGCTGTCCGCGCAGCAGGGTCGAGGCGGCGGGCCGGGCGGTGATCGCCGTCCCGCCGTACTCGCGGGCCCCCGTCCGGGCCACCTCGCCGCCCAGGGCCCGAGCCATCGCCTGGAAGCCGTAGCACAACCCCAGCACCGGCACCCCGGCGGCGAACAACCCCGGGTCCACCTGGGGCGCGCCGTCCGCGTAGACACTGGCCGGGCCGCCGGACAGGATGATCGCCGCCGGCTTGCGCTCGAGCATCGCCGCCAGCGACATGGTGTGGGGCACGATCTCGGAGTACACCCGCGCCTCGCGCACCCGGCGGGCGATCAGCTGGGCGTACTGGGCGCCGAGGTCGACGACCAGGACCGGGGCATGCGCCGGCGGCCCATGACCGGAGCCCTCATCCGGGACCGGATTCACCGAGCGGCGCCCATCGACGCCAGGTCCTCGCCGAGCATCGGCGCGACCCGGTGGCTGACCCAACGCTCGGCGACGAACGAGGCGAACGGGATCGTGCCCGCGAGCACGACCCCGACGGTGGGCAGGAAAGGCAGCCGCTTGCCGGTGCGGAACCACAGATCCACGGTCACCAATACGTAGACCAGGTAGAGCCAACCGTGGGTGATGGCCAGCCACGGCCCCAGATGGGCCGTGTGGACGACGTACTTGAGGATGACGTTGAGGGTCAGCAACACCAGGAACACACCCGTGGCGTAGGCCATCACGCGATAGCGGGTCAGCGCAGCTCTCATGGGGTCAATCCTGCCCCCTCGGCGCAGGGGTCGGTGCCGCGGGCCTCGAGCAGGCCCCGGCGGTCGTCGCGCACCAGCCGGTACCAGAAGAACACGCCGAAGGCCGCGAACAGCCACCACTGCACGGCGTAGGACAGGTTCTGCAGCGCCAGTCGGCCGCTTCCGGAGGTGGGCGGGATCGAACTCAACCCGGACGGCGCCGGGTCGGTGGCGAGCACGTAGCCGGTGTAGGGGATCAGGTCGGGCCAACGGTCCAGCAGCTCCACCTGGTCGATGCTCTCCAGCTGGTCGGCCGGCAGGCCGCTGCTCTCGCCCGGCCCCCGATCCACCGGATCCTCCGCGGGGCGCAGCACCCCGGTCACCGTGACGGTGCCGGACGGCAGGTCGGCGACGCCGTCCCGCGCGGCCCCGACCGTGGCCGCCCACCCCCGGACCACCCCGATCCCCGAACCGTCCGGCAGCAGCAGCGGCGTCAGGACCCAGTAGCCCTCCTGGCCGTGCAGCCGGCGGCCGGGCAGCAGCAGCTGCCGCGCGCCGTCCCAGCGGCCCTCGACCGTCACCGGGCGGTCGACGGCCGCCTGCAGGTAGGCCGTGCGCGGCGCCAGCAGGCTCGACAGCGGCACCGGGGCGGCGGCCAGCCGCTCGCGGGCGGCCTCGCCGCCCTGCTCCCGGGCCCGGCCGAGCTGCCAGTTGCCGAGCCAGGCCATGCCGGTGGCGACGAGCAGGACGAGCGCCAGCAGGGCCAGCCAACGGGGTCTGAGCGCGGTGCGCCACACCCCCCTACCGTAACCTCGCCCGGCACGGCCCCCGTCCGGCCCCCACACGGTCGGGTCCTCGCACCGGCGTCCTCATACCGGCTCGATCACGGGCGGGGCGTCGACGAACTCCGCCGGCGGCTCACCGAAGGCGATCCCCACCTGGGTCGCGACGCCCCGGGCGAGCGCGGCGTTGAGGGTGCCCCCGACCACGGCCCCGACCCCGAACGGCACCAGCCGGCCGGCGACGGCCAGCCCGGTCCGGGTGCCGTACCGGCTGAGCGCCCAACGGGTCAGGGCCTTGTCGGCCGCCTCGACGGCCCGCGCCGGCACCACGTCCGGAAGCATCCGGGCCCACGGCACCCCGGCCCCGCCGGAGACCTTGGACATGACGGCGGCGCCGCCCTCGCCCGCCAGGATCGCCATCAGCAGCGCGCGGCGACGCCCGCGGTCGTGCAGGTGGACGCCGCACACCTCGGCCACCGCCAGGCTGTACAGCGCGCTGGCCTCGATGAAGGCCACGGCCTCGCCCGCCGTGGCGCTCAGCGCCGCGACGGTGCCGATCGCCGGCAGTGCCGCCAGCCCGCCCACGGCGGCCCCGGCGCTGGTGGTGACGAGCAGGAACTGGCGGGTCAGGACCTCGATCACCTGCGCCGGATCGTGTCCAGGATGGCGACGGCGCACCGCGGCCACGTACGAGGCGGCCACGGGGTGCTGGGCGTCCATCGCCCGGTCGACCACGGCCACCAGACCCCGGCCCACCACCGCCTGGCGCAGCCGGCGGGTCACGGCCACGGCGACCTCGTCCTCCGGGCCGCTCGCAGCGCGCCCGTCATCAGGGTGGCGACCCGCTCGCCCCCCTGGGCGTACAGCGGTCCCAGACCCATCACGCGCTGGGTGAGCACCGACTGCGCCTGGGTGAACCGCAGCAGCCCGGCGGCGCCGTGGCGCCGTCCGATTCCCGAGACCCTGCGGCCGCCCAGGGGCGTCGCCACGCTGCCGAAGACCGCGGCGTAGGTCTCGTTCACCGCCACCGTGCCACAGGTCAGCCGGCGGGCCAGCAGGCCGCCGCGACGCAGGTCACGGGTCCAGATCGAGGCGGTCAGGCCGTAGTCGGTGCCGTTGGCCAGCGCCACCGCCTCGTCATCGTCGCCGACCCGGTACACCGAGACCACCGGCCCGAAGGTCTCGGCGGCGTAGCAGGCGGCGTCCGGGCCGACGCCGTCCAGCACCGTCGGTTCGTAGAAGGTCGGGCCCAGGTCGGGGCGCGCCCGGCCGCCGGCCAGCAGGTGCGCCCCGTGGGCCAGGGCGTCGGCCACGTGGGACTCGACGCGCTCCCGGTGCCCGGTCGAGATCAGGCAGCCCAGATCGGTGCCGTAGTCGAGGGCGAAGCCCAGGCGCAGCCGCCTCACCCGGTCAAGGAACCGGTCGAGGAAGACGTCGGCGACGTCGGCGTGCAGCAGCAGCCGCTCGGTCGACAGGCACAGTTGACCGGCGTTCCCGAAGCTGTCGCGGACGGCGCCCTCGACGGCCCGGTCGAGGTCGGCGTCCGCGGCCACGTACAGCGCGTTCTTGCCACCGAGCTCGAGGGAGCAGCCGATGAGCCGCTCACCCGCCCGGCGCGCCACCACCCGTCCGGTGGCGGTCGATCCGGTCAGGCCGATGTAGTCGACCACCTCGACCAGGGCCCCGCCGACCACCGGGCCGTCGCCGACGACCACCTGCAGCAGGTCCTCGGGCAGCCCGGCCTCGCGCAGCAGCGCCGCGGCGCGCAGCAGGGTCAGCGGCGTCGCCGCGTCGGGTTTGATCACGACGGCGTTGCCCGCCAGCAGCGCGGGCAGCGCATCGCCGACGCTGAGGGTCAACGGGTAGTTCCACGGGACGATCAGCCCGACCACCCCGTGCGGATGGTGCACCTCGCGGACCCGGCTGAGCACGGGGACCAGGCCCGGGTGGCGCTCCTCCGCCAGCAGCCCCGGGCCCCGCCGGGCATACCAGCGGGCCCCGATCGCGACCTGGGCCAGCTCCTCGAAGGCGTGCCCGCGAGCCTTGCCCGTCTCGAGCTGGAGGACGTCGAGCAGCTCGCTCTGCCGGGAGAGCAACAGATCGTGCAGCCTGAGCAGGACGGCGGCCCGATCCCGCGGCGAACGGGCGGCCCACTGCGGCTGGACGGCGCGGGCCCGCTCGAGGGCCGCGGCCACGTCCTGCGGGGTACTCGTGGCCACCTCCGCGAGCACCTGGCCGGTGGCCGGGGCCCGGACCGTGAGCGGGCGACCGGATCCGAGCACGGCCCCGGCGAGCTGGGAGAGCATTCCCGCAGCCTACGTCCACCCCCGGAGCCGGGCGGGCGGGAACCGGCTGGGCATCCGCACACCGCCGGGATGCGCCGTCAGTCGGCCTCCAGCCGGTGGTGCAGACCGACGGCGGCCGCGGCCGCCACTGCGGTGGCCGAGGACAGCCAGTTGGCGAAGTCGAGGCACTCGTCCTCGGTCAGGCCGGGGCCCTCGTGGATCTCCGTCGCCTCGGCGGGCATGTTCACCGGCATCGGGGTGACCCCGCCCATCTTCAGCAGCCGGATCACCTCGGCACCGGCCGGCTTGCGGACCTCGTCGCCGCACTGCGGGCAGACGAAGGCGTATGAGGAGCGCTCCTTGATCGGGTGCACCGTCAGGCTCACCTGGTCCCGGGTCAGCTCGACATCTCCGCAACACGGGCACGTCGCCTTGATGATCGTCATGAGCTGCTCCCTGGGTGCTCCGGGTGTTCCGAAACCCCCTTCGGCAGCGCTCTCGGGCCGCTTGAGCCGCTCCCCCCCGAGGGGTGGGCACACCGAGGCAGCGGTCATCCCTGTGGCCTACCGGGGCCGCCGCCGTCCGGGTGACGTCGCTCCGATGGCCGACACCGGTCACCAGACGTGCTCAGCGGCGGCGTCCGGCCCCGCCGGCGAGGATCATGACCAGCGGGATCAGCAGGAAGACCTGCCACCGGCGGGTGAGGAAGAAGAGCAGGAGCACCAGGATCGGGGTGGCCGCCACCAGCCGTGGGCCCCATCCGGCCATCGGCGAGGATCCGCCGGAGACGGGCCCGTCCGACGCGACAGGACCCGCTCCGGCCGGTGGCAGGGGCCGGATCGGGTGCGGATCGGGCAGATCGACGAACAGGCGGTCCAGATCGCTCCAGCTCTGCGCGGCCTCCGCCAGCACCTGCCGGTCCTCGAACTGCATCGAGTTCAGCCGGCCCGCCTCCCGGTGAACGACGAGCGCGGCGACCGCCGCCTCGCGTTGGGCCGGGCTGACCGGCAGATCGGGCCGGCCGGCCGGTGTGGGCCCGCTCCCAATAGCCATATGTCCACTATGGGAGGTGGACGGGTACCCGCTCAAGTGTCCCGCCCCGGCATCGGCCCGAGGGCTCAGGCGAGGGGGACGATCTCCGGCGCGCCCATCCGGACGGCGTCCGCGGTCTCGTCGTCCGCCTGGACCTGCGAGCCGCGTTCGGCCTCGACCCGGCCAATCCCG
>CAYYCE010000235.1:0-5341 GCA_964469635.1 uncultured Kineosporiaceae bacterium | reverse complement strand
GTAGCGCAGCTGGGTGGGTTCGTCGTCGGTGGTCATCATCGCCAGCTCGGCGGCCTCGAGCGCTGCCGAGGCGCCCCGGACCCGTTGCGGGGCAAGGGACACCAGCAGACTCCGGACGTCGTCCGGTCCGCTCGCCCCCGCCGATCCGGCTGCGGGGGCGGGGTGGCCGATGAACTGGCGCATCACCCCGAGCCCACCGCTGCGGGTGATCGCCCCGGCGTGGGCGGCGAGGTCGCCGGCGATGATCCGCAGCAGCGTGGTCTTGCCGGTCCCGTTCGGTCCCACAAGACCGGCGACCGCCCCGTCATTCACTCGGAAGGTCACCTCGTCGAGCAGCGGCCGGCCGTCCGGCAGCGCGAACGAGACGGCGTTGACCTCGATGTGTCCCACGCGGGCCAGTCTCCCCCACCACCACGTCCCGGCCGGCCGGGATTCCCGCACCGGGCGACGGTCGGGCGGGACGGGCCTCACCCGAGGTGACGGGCGAAGAAGCGTTCGGAGCTCTCCTGCTCGAACGTGGGGACCCCGCCGTGCGGCCCCGGACTGGCGTGCAGCGTCTTCTCCCGGGAGGCGAGGGTGTCGAACAGCGCCAGGGCACTCGAACGGGGCACCATCTCGTCGTCCCACTGCACGAGGAACTCCACGGGGATCGTGACCTGCGCCGCCGTGACGGCCAGGCCGTGGTCGCCGATCAGCCCGAGGACGGCCGCCGTCACCCGGGGCTCGCGTGCGACCAGCGGCAGACCGATCGCGCTCCCCAGCGAGAGGCCCCAGAAACCCACCGGAGCCTGGGGGGCCAGGCGGCCCGTCTCGCCGAGCGCCCTCAGGGTGGCCTGCCACTCCGGGACCGCCTGCTCCGCCACCTCGCCGTTGTGATCGGCGATGTGGGGGCCGACCGCCTCACGGGCCACCATCATCTCGCCCAACCGCGCGGCGAACTCATGGTCCCGCTCGGTCCGTGGCCGGTCGCCGTGCCCGGGCGCGTCGAGGACGACCACGTCGTAGCCCCGAGCGGTGACGTAACGATGGGCACGTGCCATGACGGCGGGGTGCCTCTTGTGCTGTCCGCCGCCGTGGGCCATGAGCAGCAGGGGTCGGGGGCCGGTGACCGAGGCCGGGGTCCAGAGGACGCCCGTCACCTCGCCGAGGGAGAAGAGGTGCTCCGAGACGCCGTTCGAGACGGTCGTCGCGCTGATGTGCATCGAATCGCGCCCTTCGAGGAGCCGAGGGCGCCCCGTGGGGGACCACCGGGTTCAGACGAACCGCATGGTGAGGGACGCCCAGTCCGTTGCCGCGGGAATGGGTCTCACCTCCTCCGGTCCGGCTCGATGCCGGTCCGGCCACGGTAGCGCAGATCGCCGCGGCGCCCGCCTCCCGCCGGCGACGCAGGGCCCGCCCGGGATCTACTCTTGGTCCGTGGCGCTCGAGGTGCGGCCTGCCGACCGCTCGATGTGGGACGACGTGTGCACGGTCATGACCACGACCGGCGACTCCCGGGGGTGCTGGTGTCAGTGGTTCCACACCACCTCGGCCGAGTGGCGGCGACGCGGCCGCGACGAGCACCGGACGGCGCTGTGCGACCAGCTCGCCGCCGATCCGGCGCCTGGGGTCCTGGGCTACCTGGACGGGCAGCCGGCGGCCTGGTGCGCGCTCGGGCCGCGGACCGGATACCAGCGGGTGAGGCGCTCCCGGAAGCCGGCCGCCGCCGGCGCGGGCGGCGATCTGGACGACGAGACCATCTGGGCGGTCACGTGTTTCGTGGTCCGGGCGCCGTTCCGCCGACGGGGATTGTCGCTGCCGTTGCTGACCGGGGCGGTCGGGTTCGCCGCAGCCCACGGCGCCTCGGTCGTCGAGGGCTACCCGGTGGACCTCGACCGGCGCGACCGGATCGGCGCCGCCGAGCTGTACGTCGGCGCGCTGAGCACCTTCCTGGCCGCCGGTTTCACCGAGGTGGGACGCTCGGCCCCGGCACGTCCCGTCGTGCGCCGGACCCTCCATCCCTGATGCTGGAGACATGGACATCGCGAACACCTATCTCGCGGCCGCCGAGGTGATCGCGGGCGTCGCGGAACACCCCGCGGTGGCGCAGGCCTGGCAGCGTCCCAGCGTGCTGCCCCGGATGAGCGTCGGCGAGCTGGCCGCGCACCTGACCCGATCCGTGCGACTGGTGCGGGACTACCTCGACGCCCAGGACCCGGGCGCGCTCCACCCGATCACGGCGGAGGCCTACTTCGGCGGCGTCCCCGGTCTGCCGGACATCGACTCCCAGGTCAATATCGGTGTGCGCCAACGCAGTCGGGACGACGCCACGGTCGGCCCGGACGAGGTGACCCGGAGCGCCCGGAAGGCCCATGAGGAGCTGTCGCGCCGGTTGCCCGGGGTAGCGGCCGACCGCCAGATCGTGGTCTTCGGCGACCGGCCGATGCACCTCCAGGAGTTCCTGCGAAGCCGGTTGGTCGAGTTCGCGGTGCACCACGACGACCTCGACCTCAGTCTGCCGGACGCCGACCCGCGGCTGCCCGACCTGCCCGAGGCGGCCCGGTCGGTGGCGATCCACGTCCTGGTGGGGGTCGCGCGGTGGCGCCACGGCGACCTTGCCGTGCTGCGGGCCCTGGCGCGCCGCGAACGCGACGCCGACGAGGTACTGCGGGTGCTGTGACCGCCATGGCGGAGGACCTGGTGGTCACCGACCGGATCCGAATCCCCGCCGCCGAGCTGCGGTGGCGGTTCTCGCGCTCCTCGGGCCCGGGAGGTCAGGGCGTGAACACCACGGATTCGCGGGTCGAACTGCTCTGGGACGCCGCCGCGTCACCCTCGCCGCCCGATCACCTTCGCGAACGCGCGCTGGAACGGCTGGCGCCGCGTGCCACCGCCGGGGTGGTGTCGGTGACCGCGTCGCAGTTCCGATCACAACGACGCAACCGGGAGGCCGCCCGAGCGCGGTTGGCCGCCCTGATCCGTGCAGCGGTGACGCCGCCGCCCGCCGCCCGCCGCGCCACGAGACCGTCGCGCGCCGCCCAGCGGCAGCGCCTCGAGGCCAAGCACCGCCGCGGGCAGACCAAGCGTCTGCGCCGTACCGACGACCTCTGACCGGCCCAGCTCTGCTCCGCCCGCCCGCCGCGGGCCACGGTCTGTGAATCCCGGGATCCGATCACGTCGTGAGCGTGCGGACGGCGCGCGCCGCCTCGGCCCGGGAGGCCAGACCCGCCTCGTCCGGGTAACCGACCTCCTCGAGCACCAGGCCGTGCGCCGCGACGACACCGACCCCCGGGTCGCGTCGCCGGGCGGCGAGGACCGTCGCCGGCCAGCCGACGTCCCGGCGCCCCTGACCGACGGCGAGGGCCGCGCCCACCAGGGCCCGCACCATCGAGTGGCAGAAGGCGTCGGCGACCACACGGGCCACGACCAGTTCGCCGTCCTCGCCGGCACTGCGGGACCAGCCGTACTCGATGAGGGTGCGCACCGTGGTGGCCCCCTCACGCCGCCGACAGAAGGCGGCGAAGTCGTGCAGCCCCGTCAGCCGGGCGGACGCGGCGTCCATGACCTCGACGTCCAGGCCGCCCGCCGGAGCCCGTACGGCCAGGACGTCGTGCCGCCGCAACGGCGCCACCCCGGCGGGTTGGTCGCAGACCCGGTAGGCGTAGCGTCGCCACAGCGCCGAGAACCGGGCGTCGAACCCGGGCGGCGCCACGGCCGCGGCGTGGACCCGGACGTCGTCCGGCAGCACCCCGCGCAGCGACCGCAGCAGCGCGGCGTCCGGCATCACACCGGAGCGACCCGGGGCTGCCCGCCAGGCCTCGACCGGCAGGTCCACGTGACAGACCTGACCGCGGGCGTGGACGCCCGCGTCGGTGCGACCGGCGACGACGATCGGCGGTACCTCGGCGAGCCGGAGCACCCGGGCCAAAGCGGAGCCGAGCACACCCTGCACGGTCCGCCGACCGGGCTGGACGGCCCACCCGGAGAATCCGGAACCGTCGTAACCCAGGTCGAGTCGGATACGCAGGAGCGCGCTCGGCTCGCCGGTGGTGCTTGTGGTGGCCGTGACCCTCAGTCGTCCTTGGCCTTGCCGGCCTCGGTGAAGCCGGCCTCCTCGGCCGCCGAGGCGGTCCGGAAGTAGACCTCGGCCACCGTCTGCTCGTACCAGGGTGAGGCGGGGACGTGGAACTTCATCGAGTCCCGGTTCCCCTTGACCAGGAAGCCCTCCGGGGCCTCGCCGTCCGCGAGCGGCTCGCGCGAGTCCGGCCCGTAGGGGCCCTCCTCGACGGCGGCCTCGACCGCCTCGGCGGCCTCCTCGTCGGCGCCGGCCTCGTCGACCGCTTCGGCCGCGGGCTCCTCGACCGGCTTCTCGGCCTTCGCGGCGGGCGACTTCGCCGCCCTGCGGGCGGCCGCCTCGGCCTCCTTGACGGTGGCCTGCTTGGCACTGACCGGCTCCAGGACCAACTCGATCACGGCCATCGGGGCGTTGTCGCCCTTCCGACCCCCGATCTTGGTGATCCGGGTGTAGCCGCCGTGCCGCTCGGCCATGGCCGGCGCGATCTCGGTGAACAGCTCGTGCACCACGGACTTGTCACGCACGACGGTGAGCACCCTGCGCCGAGCGGCCAGGTCGCCGCGCTTGGCGAAGGTGATCAGACGCTCGGCGAGCGGGCGGACCCGCTTCGCCTTGGCCTCGGTCGTGGTGATGCTGCGGTGCTCGAACAACTGGGTGGCCAGGTTGGCCAGCAGCAGCCGTTCGTGAGCCGGTCCACCGCCGAGACGCGGACCCTTGGTGGGGGTGGGCATGGTGGTCGTTCTCCTCGATGAGCCGTGAATCAGGCGGGATCAGGCTGGAGCCAGGACGACGACGCTCAGAGCTGCTCGTCCTCGGCGAACGACATGTCGTCGTCCGCACCGAAGCTGTCGACGACCAGCGCCGGGTCGAACCCGGGCGGGCTGTCCTTGAGCGCCAGGCCCATTCCGTGCAGCTTCGCCTTCACCTCGTCGATCGACTTGGCGCCGAAGTTGCGGATGTCGAGCAGGTCGGCCTCGCTGCGGGCGACCAGCTCGCCCACGGTGTGGATGCCCTCGCGCTTGAGGCAGTTGTAGGAGCGGACGGTCAGATCCAGCTCCTCGATCGCGAGCGCCAGGTCTGCGGCCAGGGCGGCGTCGGAGGGCGACGGGCCCATGTCGATGCCCTCGGCCTCGACGTTGAGTTCGCGGGCCAGGCCGAACAGCTCGACCAGGGTCTTGCCGGCCGAGGCCATCGCGTCGCGGGGCTCGGTCGACGGCTTGGTCTCGACGTCCACGATCAGCCGGTCGAAGTCGGTGCGCTGCTCGACACGGGTCGCCTCGACCTTGT
>CAYYCE010000234.1:0-5342 GCA_964469635.1 uncultured Kineosporiaceae bacterium | reverse complement strand
GGCGACGGAGCGCGGCGAGGTGCTCCTGTCGCGCGGCGCCGCGATCGAGTTCGAGCGATGCGGTGCCGTCGACGGGCTGGGACCCGGTCGGTTCAGAAGAGCGCATCCCCACCCCCGATCAGCTCGCCGGTCGCCGGATCGACCACTCCGCGCAGACTCTCGGCCGGGGCCGGGTCGAGCAGCTCCGGCCCGTTGTTGGCCACCGCGTTGACCCGGGTGGTCACGGCACGGGCCGCGAACCTGCCCGGAGCCGGCGGCGCGAGCAGCGCCCGCACCGCGTCGGCGTCCTGCAGATCCCGGGCCAGCCAGTCGCGCCACCGCTCCCGCGGAAGCACCAGCGGCATCCGGTCGTGGACCGCGCGCAGCGGCGGCTCGGCGTCCTGGGTGACGATCGCGTAGGTGGTCAGCCACGCCCTCGGATCGTCGGGGGGCAAGTCGGGATCGCGCCAGAACCCGTACACACCGGCGAAGGCGATCGGGCCGCCGGCCCGGGGGTGAAGGTAGAACGGCTGTTTGCGGGGCCTGCCCCTGGCGTCGCGCTCGGTGGGACTCGGCTGCCACTCGTACCAGCCGTCGGCCGGCACCAGGCAGCGCCGGGTCAGCGCCGCGCGGCGGTAGGTCCGATCCAGCAGGGTCTCGGACCGCGCGTTGATCATGCGGTAGCCGATCTTGCGGTCCTTGGCCCACGAGGGCACCAACCCCCAGGTGAGTCGCCGCAGCCAGCGCACCGGGGGCTGCTCCCGGTCGCCGTCCCGGTCCCGGTCGCCGTCCGCGTCCCCGGCGGACTCCTCGTGCCGGGGCCGTCGCTCGAGCACCACCGGGGCCGTGGTCGACGGGGCGACGTTGTAGTCCGCCGCCATGCCCGTCGGATCATCCCCGGGACCGGGTCCGGTCAGGAACTCGATCTCGAAGTCCTCGACCAGCTCCTCCGGACGGCGGCTGGTGGCGTAGCGACCGCACACGTCGTCCAGCCTGCCAGATAGGCTCCTCGGCCATGAGCGTGTCCACCTGGGTCGCGCCCACCGTCACCGGGCCGATCCATGCCTCGGTCAGCCTGCCGGGCTCGAAGTCGCTCACCAACCGATACCTGATCCTGGCGGCCCTGGCCACCGAACCCTCTCGGCTGCGGGCCCCGCTGCGATCCCGGGACACGCTGCTGATGGCCGCGGCGTTGCGTTCCCTGGGCACCTGGGTGGACGACGCCGAGGCCGGCGACCCGACCGGGGCGGACGCCGACGGCGACGGCCCCGACTGGGTGATCACACCAGCCGCCCTCCGCGGCCCGGCCCGCATCGACTGCGGCCTGGCCGGCACCGTCATGCGGTTCCTGCCGCCGGTCACCGCCCTGGCCACCGGAGATGTCGAACTGGACGGCGATCCGCGCGCCCGGCAGCGACCGATGGCCGCGGTGGTCGACGCCCTGTGCGATCTCGGCGTCGAGGTGAGCGCCGCCGCGGGCGGCCACCTGCCCCTGCGGGTGCACGGCCGCGGCGCGGTCCGAGGCGGCGAGGTGCAACTCGACGCCTCGGCGTCCAGCCAGTTCGTCTCGGCCCTGCTGCTGGCCGCCGCCCGGTTCGAACGGGGGCTCACACTGCGCCACGTGGGTCCCCCGATCCCCAGCCAGCCCCACGTCACCATGACGGTCGAGGCGCTGCGCGACGTCGGCGTGGTGGTCGACGACGGCGAGTCGTCCGGCGAGCACGCCACCTGGCGGGTCGAACCGGGCACCGTCGGTGCCCTCGACGTCCAGGTGGAACCGGATCTGTCCAACGCGGCCCCGTTCGTGGCCGCCGCGGCGGTCGCCGGCGGCGAAGTGCACGTCCCCGGCTGGCCGCAGTACACCACCCAGGCCGGCGACGCCATGCGCGACCTGCTGGACGCCATGGGCGCCGAGGTCACCCTGGACCGCTCCGGCCTGACCGTGCGGGGCACCGGAGAGCTCTACGGCATCGACGTCGACCTGCATGACGCCAGCGAACTGGCCCCGGTGGTCGCGGCCATGGCGGCGCTGGCCAGCAGCCCGTCCCACCTGCGGGGACTGGGACACATCCGCGGCCACGAGACCGACCGGCTGGCCGCGCTGCGCACGGAGATCACCAAACTGGGCGGGGACGTGACCGAGACCGAGGACTCCCTGATGATCACCCCGAGATCGTTGCACGGCGGGGTGTTCGCCAGCTACGCTGACCACCGGATCGCCACCGCCGGCGCGGTGATCGGGCTGCGCGTGCCCGGGGTCCGCGTCGAGGACATCGAGACCACCGCCAAGACGCTGCCGGACTTCGCGGGTCGCTGGGCGGCGATGCTGGGCGATGCCCCCCGAATGAGTGCCCCCGAATGAGCCCACCGCGGCCACGACGCCACCCGGACGAGAGCGACGTCCGGATCCGGCCCAACCGTCGCGGCACCCGGCCACGCAGCAAGTCCCGGCCCGAGCACGCCGACGCCGTTTCGGCATGGGTGGTGACCGTGGACCGCGGCCGGTACACCTGTCTGCTGGACGACGGCCCGCCCACCGCCGGAACCGCGACCGTGACCGCCATGAAGGCGCGCGAGTTGGGCCGCTCGGCGGTCGTGATCGGCGACCGGGTGCACCTGGTGGGCGACGTGTCGGGCGCGCCGGGCAGCCTCGCCCGCGTGGTCCGGGTGGAGCCGCGCCGCTCCGCGTTGCGGCGCAGCGCCGACGACACCGACCCGGTCGAGCGGGTCGTGGTGGCCAACGCCGATCAGCTCGCCGTCGTCACGGCCCTGGCCGATCCGCCGCCGCGACCGCGCATGGTCGACCGGTGCCTGGTGGCCGCCTATGACGCGGGTATGGACCCACTGCTCCTGCTCACCAAGGCGGACCTCGCCGCCGCGGGCGACTTTCTGGCCGACTACGCCCCCCTCGACGTCCGCGCGGTCGTCACCCGACGCGCGTCGAGCGGCGGCGTCGAGGGGCTGGACGCCGTCCGGGAGGCGTTGCGAGGACGGGTGACCGTGCTCATCGGGCACTCGGGCGTGGGCAAGTCGACGCTGGTGAACGCTCTGGTGCCCGGCGCCCGCCGGGCGGTCGGCGTGGTCAACGACGTCACCGGACGGGGCCGGCACACCTCCACCTCGGCACTGGCCCTGGCCCTGCCCGGTGGCGGCTGGGTCATCGACACCCCGGGGGTGCGATCGTTCGGCCTGGCCCACGTGCACGTCGACCGCATCGTGCATGCCTTCCCGGACCTGGCGGCCGGCACCGCGCAGTGCCCGCGGGGGTGTGGTCACGACGAGCGCGACTGTGGTCTCGACGCCTTCGCGGCCGCCGGGCTGGCGGGGGCCGCCGGGCCCGCCAGGTTGGAATCGCTGCGACGGTTGCTGCGCTCCAGGGCGGGGGCCGAAGAGGGCGCCGGGTGACCGGCCGAGGCCTCCGCCGAGGACGATCGGCGACCCGACACGCCACGTGACGTTGCGGGACGAACGACCCACACGTGTCCGGATGGTGCCGCATACGTTCGCTGCAGACCCGTGAGAGACCGCTGTCACATCGCCGGAAGGGGAAGGGTGTCGGGGGGCGCGGCAGAACAGTGCTCCGCGCGGGAAACATGTGCGAGTCCGGACTGCAGGTAGGTTCGGACCCACGTCGTCCACGTTCCGGCTGGAAGGACTGCCATTCATGTTCCAAGTGCGCTTCCATGGCCGCGGCGGCCAAGGCGTGGTCACCGCGGCCGAGTTGCTGTCACTGGCCGCTTTCGACGAGGGCAAGTACGCCCAGGCCTTCCCCAGTTTCGGTTCCGAACGCACCGGAGCGCCCGTGGTCAGCTTCTGCCGCATCGACGACAAGGAGCTCCGCGTCCGGGAACCCATCATGAGGCCGGACGCCCTGATCATCCAGGACCCCACTCTCCTCAATCAGGTGGACGTCTTCGGCGGGTTGGCCCCGGACGGGTACGTGCTCATCAACTCCCACAAGGCCTTCGCCGAGCTCGGGCTGACCGATCTCTGGCAGCGGCACGACCACACCCGGCTGATCACCGTGCCGGCCGGCGAGTTCGCCCGGCGAACCGTGGGACGCCCGATGCCGAACGCCGCCCTGCTCGGCGGCTTCGCGGCCCTGGCCGACCTGATCTCGTTCACCGCGGTGGCCGACGCGATCCGGCACACCTTCCCCGGCAGCGTCGGGGAGCGCAACGTCGAGGCCGCCCACCTCGCCTACGACCACGTCTACGCCCAGGCGAAGGAGCCGTCGCATGTTCCGGCAGGTTGAGGGATCCCGCGCAGTCGCCGAGGCGGTCGCCGCCTGTCGGCCCGACGTCGTCTGCGCGTATCCGATCTCACCGCAGACGCACATCGTCGAGGCGCTGTCGCAGCTGGTCAAGACCGGCGAACTCGCGCCCTGCGAGTACGTCAACGTCGAGAGCGAGTTCGCCGCCATGTCGGTGGCGATCGGTTCCAGCGCGGCCGGCGCCCGCACCTACACCGCGACCGCGAGCCAGGGTCTGTTGTTCATGGTCGAGGCGGTCTACAACGCCTCCGGGCTCGGCCTGCCGATCGTGATGACGGTCGCCAACCGGGCCATCGGCGCCCCCATCAACATCTGGAACGACCACAGCGACTCGATGTCCCAGCGTGACTCCGGCTGGATCCAGCTCTACGCGCGGACCAACCAGGAGGCCGCCGACCTGCACGTGCAGGCGTTCCGGCTGGCCGAGGAGCTCTCGCTGCCGGTGATGGTCTGCATGGACGGGTTCATCCTGACCCACGCGGTGGAGCGTGTGGACCTGCCGGAGCAGGACCAGGTCGACGCGTTCCTGCCCCCCTACGAACCGCGTCAGGTGCTCGACCCGAACGACCCGGTCTCGATCGGCGCCATGGTCGGCCCGGAGGCCTTCACGGAGGTCCGGTATCTGGCCCACGCCAAGCAGATGCAGGCGCTGGATCTGATCCCGCAGGTGGCCGACGACTTCCGCGCCGTCTTCGGCCGCGACAGCGGCGGGCTCGTGCACAGCTACCGCGCCGAGGACGCGGGCACGATCGTCGTGGCCCTCGGCTCGGTGCTCGGGACGATCGAGGACGTCGTCGACGCCCGGCGTGAGCAGGGCCGCAAGATCGGCGCGGTCGGGATCGGCTCGTTCCGCCCCTTCCCGCTGGAGGCGGTGCGCCAGGCTCTGGGCCACGCCAAGCGGGTCGTGGTGGTCGAGAAGGCGCTGTCGGTCGGCATCGGCGGACCGGTGTCGGCGAACATCCGCACCGCCCTGGCCGGTCTGGGCATCACCATGTACACGGTGATCGCCGGTCTGGGAGGCCGGCCGATCACCCGCGACTCCCTCAACGCCATGCTCGACCTGGCCCGCGACGACGAACTGGAGCCGCTG
>CAYYCE010000233.1:0-5364 GCA_964469635.1 uncultured Kineosporiaceae bacterium | reverse complement strand
CCGGCTGGCGCGCCCACGACTGGCGCTGGGGCAGGGCCGACGCGGCGGCGGGGATCGTGCGGCTGCTGGCCGCCGAGGCCGACCAGGCCGCGGTCGCGGACGGCCGTCCGGGCCGGGACCGGCTGCCGCCGGAGGAGATCGAGCGCCGGGTGGACGACGTCCAGCACCTGGTCTTCGGCGACAGCGAGGTGGACGGACCCAAACCGGTCCTGCAGGACCTGGCGGCGGCGTACCGGTTCGCGATCGTCAGCCGCATCGTCCACCTGCTCTACCGCGGCGTCTGGCCGCGCAGGCTCACCTTCCGCGACCTCGTCCTGGGCTTCGCCCTGCTGGTGCTGCGGCCGGTGCTGATGATGCTCCCGCTGCTGGCGCGCCCCGCGGCGCTGACGACGGTCGTGGCCGCGGTGGTGGTCGCCGGCGCCCCGACGTGGAGCGATCCGGGACCGCCGCTGGGGGTGTGGGCCTGGGTCGAGGCGTTCACCCTGGCGACGGCGACCACGGTGGGCGTCACCACGCTGTTCCGCACCTGGCAGGCATGGCGCAAGTGGGGCCTGCTGGAGTCGGCGTGGACGGCGACCTGCGAGGACCCGGGCCTCGCCCCCGCGCTCGCGGCCGCCTTCGAGCAGGACGTCGTCCGCATCGGTCGGTGGCGCCGGTCGCGGCTGTGGTGGGCCGCCGGTGGGCTGGCCTTCGGCGCCGCCCTGACGCTGCTGGCCGGCGTCCTGCTCTTCGTCCGACACCTCTACCCGGCCCTGACCGGCGCCGAGGTGGTGCGGGATCGGCTGTGGAGCGGCCCGGTCCCGGCGGCGCTGCTCGTGATCGGCGCGATCCTGCTGGGGCATCTGCTGGTGACCAGGACGAGGTCGGTGCCGCGCTCGCCGGGGTGTCTGGGCGACCCGGCGGGACGCGGGCACGACCCGTGGTGGACCGCGGCGGGCTCGGTGGTGATCGTGGCGGGCTGTCTGCCGGTGCTCTGGCCGCTGACCCGGCCGCTGACCCGGTTCGTCGACCCGGTGGTCGGCGGCCGGGGCGCCGTCACCGCGCTGGTGGCGGCCGCGACCGTGGTCGCGCTGCTCGTGATGCACCACGGCTGGGCGCCGCGGCGCGCGACCGCGGGTCTGTCCGTGGCCGGCGGGCTGCTCGCCGCCGCGGCGATGGCGTGGCTACCGGGGGCGGACGCGCACGGCGCCGCGGTGTGCCTCCTCACCGCCGCGGTGTTCCTGGCGCTCTCCTCCGCGTTCGTGCCCACGCGCAGCGAGCCGCCGCTGCAGGCGGCTCACCCCCGGCCCCCGTCCCCCTCGTGACCTGCCCCCCGGCTCACTACCATCGTCGTGGTGGCCACCCAACCCGTCCCCGGCGACGACGCGGCCGGCCGATGGCGCCGCGTCCGGGACGAGTTGGCCGGCCGCGGACCTGCCGCGCTGACGCGATCCGAGCTCGATCTGCTGGCCGATGCCTGGTTCTGGCTCGACGACCCCGACACCTCGGTCGACGTCCGCCGCGAGGCCTACCGGGCCCACGTGGACGCGGGCGACGCACGGGCCGCGGCGCTGGCGGCCTGGCGGCTGTTCTACGAGCACTTCCTGGTCGGCGAACAGGCCGTGGCGACCGGTTGGTTGGAGCGCTGCCGCCGCCACGCCGTCGACTGCGACGACGAGACGGTCACCGGCTGGCTCGCCGTCGCCGACGCCGACCGCGCCGCCCGGGCCGGCGATCACGCCGCGGCCGTCGAGCTGTCCCTGCGCGCGGGCGGCCTCGGCCGGCGCACGGGCGAGGCCGACCTGACCGCCATGGCGCTGCAGATCCAGGCCCGGGCGCGGCTCGACCTCGGCGAGCGGGCGGCGGGGCTGGCCCTGCTCGACGAGGTGATGATCGCCGTCATCAACGACGAGTTGCAGCCGCTGTTCACCGGATGGGTGTTCTGCAACGTCGTCTCGACGTGCTACTCGATCGCCGACCTGCAACGGGCCTGCGAGTGGAGCGAGGCCGCGCTGCGGTGGTGCTCGACGATGCGCGAGGGGTTGATGTACCCGGGGCTGTGCCGGGTCTACGCCGTGGAACTGGCCTACCTGCGCGGCGAGTGGCGGACGGCGATCGCGGACGCCGAGCGGGCCTGCGCCGAGCTGACGCTGTTCGATCCGCGCTACGCGGGCGAGGCGTTCGCCCTGGTGGGCGATCTGCACCGACTGCGCGGGGAACTGGCCGAGGCCGAGGCGGCCTACGCCAGGGCCCACGAGCTCGGATACCTGCCGCAACCCGGTCTGGCGCTGGTGCGGTCGGCGCAGGGCCGACCCGGTGAGGCGATGGCGGCGCTGCGGGCCGCGCTGCAGCCCGGGCCGAACCGGCCGCTGCCGCGGGCGCAACTGCTCGCCGCAATGGTCGACGTCGCGGTGGCCGTCACGGACGGCGGTGCCCTGGCGGCGGCGGCCGAGGAGCTGACCGCGCTGGCCCGGGCGGCGGGCAGCGGCCTGATCGACGCCCTGGCGGCGGCGGCCCGGGGCGAGCGGGCGCTGTTCGACGGCGACGCGGCGACGGGGTGGGCCGAGCTGCGAACGGCGGCGGACTCCCTGCGCGAGCAGGGGTTTCCCTACGAGTCGGCGCGCCGCCGGAGCCGGGCGGCGGCGGCCGCGCGGGCCCTGGGCGACACCGACACCGCACGGGGCGAGCTGGCCGGCGCGATCGCGGTGTTCACCGAGCTCGGCGCCGCGCTCGACCTGACGACGACGGCCGCCCCGGCCGCGAGCGGGCGCCCCGCGAACCCGCTCAGCCCGCGCGAGGTCGACGTGCTGCGCAGGGTCGCCGCCGGTCGGACCGACCACCAGATCGCCGGCGACCTGCAGCTCAGCCCGCACACGGTGGCCCGGCACATGACGAACATCCGCACCAAGCTGGGCGTGGGGTCGCGGGCCGCGGCGACGGCGCTGGCCTCCGAACGGGGCTGGCTTGGCGGGTGACCCCCGATGGCGGATCCACGTCATGCCGTGGGCGGCGAGGTCCGCGGGAATGGCTGGTTCCGGCGATGTGGCGCGGGGGTGGGTCGACCTAGCGTCGCCGCATGACGACTCAGGAGACGTTCCAGATTCCCGTGGAGATCGCCGAGGCCTACGAGGCGAAGTTCGTCCCGTCCGTCTTCGCCGAGTGGGCGCCGCTCGTCCTCGACGCGGCCGAGGTGGGGGCGGGCACCCGGCTGCTCGACGTGGCCTGCGGCACCGGCATCGTGGCCCGCACCGCGGCCGACCGCGTCGGCCCCGAGGGGGCCGTCGTGGGGGTGGACCTGAACGAGGCCATGCTCACCGTGGCCCGCCGGATCGCCCCCGGGATCGACTGGCGCCGAGGCGATGTCGCCGCCCTGCCGGTCGAGGACGACGCCTTCGACGCGGTCACCTGCCAGATGGCGATGATGTTCTTCCCCGACCGCCGGGCCGCGTTCGCGGAACTGTGCCGGGCCGTGCGCCCGGACGGCCGGGTGGCGGTCGTCGTCCCGGCCTCGCTGGACACCCAGCCCGCCTACCGGGTGTTCGTCGACGTCGCGGTCCGCCACGCCGGCTCGCAGGCCGCCTCGCTGCTCGGGACCTACTGGAACTGCGGCGATCTGGCGGCCCTGACCGCCGCCGCGGCCGAGGCTGGTCTGGCGGTCGTGGCCGCTCGCACGCGAGTGGGCACGGCCCGGTTCGACTCCTGCGACGACTTCGTGGCGACCGAGATCGAGGCGTCCCCGCTCCTCGAGCGCATCGAGGCGGCGACCTACGCGCGGATCAAGGACGGCGCCCGCACCGCGCTCGCCCGGTACTCGACGGACGACGGCTTCGCCGTCCCCCTGGTGTGCCACGTGATGGCGACCCGACCCGCGGTGCGAGCCGCACGGGATTCGGCACCGGCCTCGTATCCACCGCACGGATGACTCGACGGATCGGCCGATCCGTCTGAGTCTGGTCAGAATCCCGTCTGAGCCCCCTCCGAATCCCGCCCCGCGGCGTCGCCGTCCCCGGGATGGTCAAGGGATCCCCTCGGGACGACCACGGCCCCAAGGGTTCCCAGCGGCCCGGGCACGGCGAGTGACCACCCCGCCCCGGACTCCGGGATTGCGCCCGATATTGAATACCGAGAGTCATTTCTCGCTCGTTCAAATCATGATTCATCACGGCTTGTCATATCTGATGCGCATCTTGGCGAAGAAACCACCCCTAGTGTCCGAACTGGATACATTACGTGACGGTGGGACGGTAACTCTTCCTTCCCACCACCAATCCATCCGTACCGGCCGACTGCTTCGGCCGTTCCAGAAGGGGCCTCCATGCTCGCTCGCATCACCACGCTGCGGTTCGCCGCGTACCGGCTCGCCGCGCCGCGCCGTTCCGACGAGGGCGCCACGGCCGTCGAGTACGGAATGCTCGTCGCCCTCATCGCCGCCGCCATCGTCGGAACCGTGACGGCTCTGGGCGGGCAGGTCGACGCGGCCTTCACCACGATCACCACCGCCCTCGGGGGCGGTGCCGCCGGCTGAACCGTCACCGGTGCCGCCGGCTCGCCCCCGGCGGCACCGGTGGGACGGACCCGGGCGACCGGCACGAACGACCGGAGCGTCGATGTCAACGGAAGGTCTCGGGGGCGATGACCGCGGTGCGGCGGCGGTGGAGTTGGCGATCGTGTTGCCACTGCTGCTCCTGGTGGTGTTCGGCATCCTCGACCTCGGTCGTGCCCTGAACGCTCAACTCGAGGTGTCCGCCGCCGCCCGTGAGGGCGCACGGGTGATCGCACTGGGTCGCGGCGATCTCGACACCCGCGTCCGCGAGGCCGCCCCCGGCCTCTCTCCCCCACCCACCGCCACCGTGCTCGAGGACTGCCCGGCCGAACCCGGTCCCGAGGCGGTCGCGGACGTCCGCGTCCAGACCACCCTCACCATGGTCACGCCGTTGGCGGGCCTGTCCGGCCTGTTCGGGGCCGCGCTGCCCGCCACCATCACCCTGACCGGCCGAGGGGTCATGCGATGCGGCGGCTGAGTCCCCGCGACGACTCCGGCGCGGTCGCCGCCCTGGTGGCTCTGCTGCTCGGAGCGGGCGCGTTGCTGGGAATGGCGGCACTGGTCGTCGACGTGGGCGGGCTCTACGTCGAGCGCCGCCAGTTGCAGAACGGCGCCGACGCGGCCGCGCTGGCGGTCGCCATCGACTGCGCCCAGCACGCGACCTGCGACACCTCCCCCTCCGGCCAGGCCGTCACGATGGCCGGGGCCAACGCGAACGACGACGTCAGCGGAATCCGAACCGTCTGCGGCCAGGGGAGTTCCAGCCTGTCCGCCTGCCCGATCGAGGAGGTGCCCCCGCTGGTGGAGTGCCCCGGACCGCACCGTGGCCGCGATCGCCGCCA
>CAYYCE010000232.1:0-5410 GCA_964469635.1 uncultured Kineosporiaceae bacterium | reverse complement strand
CGTCGTCCCAGGGGGTCACGTCCGAGGACGACGCGAGCCAGAGCGGAACGAGCCAGAGCGGAACGAGCCAGAGCGGGACGAACCAGGTGCCCTCCACCTCCAACCGGCCCCCCGTCGCCGCCAGCCACACGACGTGAACATGACCGCACCCACTGAGCTCGCCGCCGCTGCGGAACCGCTGGGCCTGTCCTGGCACGCCCTCGGCGTCCGGGTCCGGCTGGTGGTCACCGATCCTGGCGCGCTCCACGAGGCCCGCGACGCACTCGCCGACCGACTCGACGCGCTCGACCGGGCCTGCAGCCGGTTTCGCGACGACTCCGAGATCGTGCACCTGGACGCCGCAGCGGGCCGCCCCGCCTCGGTCGGCCCCCTGCTCGCGACGGTGGTCTCAGTAGCGCTGCAGGCCGCTCGGCAGACCGAGGGGGACCTCGACCCCACGTTGGGACACCGGCTCGCCGAACTCGGCTACGACCGGACGTTCGCCGAGGTGGCGCCGTCCGGCCCGGCCCTGCCGGCGGGGATCCGGGTGAGCACCCAGGCCCGGGCAACCTGGCGGGATGTGCGACTCGACGCCGAGGCGGGCACGCTCGAGGTGCCGGTCGGGGTCCGACTCGACGTGGGCGCCACGGCCAAGGCATGGGCCGCCGACACCGCCGCCCGGGCGCTGGCCGACGAGTTCGGCTGCGGGGTTCTGATCGGCCTCGGCGGGGACCTGGCGTCGGCCGGTCCCCCACCCGACGGAGCCTGGCCGGTCGCGATCCAGCAGCTGACCGACGACGAGCCGGCCCAGGTGATCGACCTGGTCGGCGGCGGGCTGGCGACCTCCGGGACCGGGGCCAGGCGCTGGCTACGCGGCGGCGAGGCACTGCACCACGTGCTCGACCCCCGGACCGGGATGCCGGCGAGGACCCCGTGGCGCGCGGTCACCGTCGCGGCGAGCAGTTGCCTGGCCGCGAATGTGGCGACCACGACGACGATCGTGCGCGGCGACCGCGGACTCGAATGGCTAGAGGCCACCGGCCTGGCGGCCCGGCTGGTGGCCGAGGACGGTTCGGTGGTCCGACTCGGCGGCTGGCCCGTCCCCTGATCCCAGCATCGCCACCGTGGCCAGCAACCGGTCCAACGGACCGTCGTGCTCCATCGGCAGGTAGACATCTCCGCGCCGAGGACGGCGGACCGTCGGCGACGGACGCCGGTCGGGCCCCGCCAGGACCACGCCGGTCCCGATGTGGACGAGGTAGTCCATCAGGCGGCCCGAGACCTGCACCATGGATCCGGCCAGCCGGGTCCGATCGGCCACCGGCAGCTCCGGCAGCAACCGGGCCAGGACGTCGCGCCGGGTCCGCGCGGGCTCGTCCAACTCCCCGTCGGTGATCCGCCACCAGTACCCGGTCACCGCCGGTCCACCCCGCGCCGCCCAGCTCGGGTCGGCGGCGACACCGGTCGCGGCCACCAGATGGGTCACCTCGCGCAGGAACTCGCTGAAGGGCACCGGCGGCAGATCCGTCGGCGCCACCGGTACGCCGTCACCCCCGGCCGCCCCGACCAGGCGGGTCGCCTCCATCGCCCCGGTCCGCCACAGGGCCGGTTCTCCGTCGTCCGGGAGGAACGGCTCCAGACCCATCCGCATCCGCCACCGACCGCCCAGATCACGCTCCGCCCAACCCGGTGATGCCCCGGGGAGGGTCACCCGCCACTCCAGATGTCGCAGCATGGCGGCGGCCTGCAGCGGTCGCAGCAGGTGCCCGGCCGTCACGGTGACCCCGCCCGTGGTCCCGTCCGTGGCTCGGCCCGGGCGGTGGCGGTCCCGGAACGCCTGCGGACAGGGTTGGTGGATCTTGTTGTGCCACACATAGTTCCGCCATCGCTGCACCTCGCGGTCGGCGTGCCGCACCGGATGCCACAACCGGAGCAGGTCACCGTCCTCAAGGGGCCGGCTCGCGCCGTCCGGATCGTGCAGCGCCCAGTCGAGGGACCTCCCCCGGGAGGCGACCGACCCGGTCGGGTGCGGTAGCCCGCTGAACCAGGGGCCGCCGTCCGGGGAGCGCACCTGCCACACCAGGTTCCGGGCGTGCAGACCCACCACGGGATGGTCGAGGTAGTCGGTCGCCCAGCCGCCGGCGCGGAAGACGTGCTCCTCGCTCAGATGGCGCTCGAGCCGGCGGCGCTGCGCGGCCAGGGCCTTCTTGGCGCGCTGGGCGGTCTTGCGGAGCCGGACCAGCTGGGCCTGGTGATCGAGTTCGGCCGCCGGCGGCGCGCTCTCGCTCCACTGCCCCGTTCCCGTGAGCCAGCCGATCTCGAGATATGCGGCGGACGGATCGTGGACCAGCCGCAACCGGACCCGGTGCTGTCCGATGCGCAGCTCCCTGTTGCCCTCGGGATCGAGGCCGAAGTCCTCGACGACGGCGGTCCGCAACCGCTCGGGGGTGGTCCCCAGGTGGCGGGCGACGGCGCCGGTGGCCTGTTCGAGCTCGGCGCGGAGCTTCCGGTTGCTCACCTCGCGGTGGGCGCGCAACAGCTGGGCGACGACCCGCGAGGCGGCGGGGTCGATCACCGGATCCGCGTCGTCCGCCCGGTGGCCCCGTCGCAGGAGCCGGGCTTCGAGGGCCGCCACCGCCGATCGGGCCACCGGCAAGCACCGGGCATCGCCGTTGCCGTCCCGACCCGTGCCGCAGACGATGATCAGGTCGCCGACGACGACCTCGGCACGGGGCTCGGAGGACAGGGCGATCACCCAGGCCGAGGCCCGCAGCATCGGAACGTAGCGCACGTGGTCCTGGCGCCATTCGGCCGGGCCGGGAGTGTCGCGACCCAGGTGCTGGAGGATGAGCCGGGACAGCTCGACCAGCGCCTCGGCGGAGCGATGCTCGCCGTCGCGGCCCTCGAGCCACCGGAGCGTGGCCGCCGTCCAGGCCTCGCCGGCCGGAATGTCGATCCCGAAGGCACACAGATGAGCCAGGGCCTCACCTGCCCGGGGATCAGGCCGGGGTCCGAAGGCCGCCCCGAGGAGGTCCGCCAGACCCGTCCCGAAGGGATCGGTCCCGAACCGGATCCCCCCGAACGGATCGGATGCCCCCATCCGCGATGCCGTCGCCACGTCCCCCACCCCCCGGTGGTCGCCTCCCTGATCCACCGACCCTAGAGCGGACGGCGCGGCGTGCCCAGACCTCAGGCCCGACGGTGGCGCGAGCGTCCCGCGTCAGCTGCAGCCGGAGGTCGATCCGCAGCCCTCGCAGACGAAGCACGATCCGGCGGGACGCATCTTCGTGCCGCAGGTGAAGCAGATCGGGGCGTCGCTGGCGCGACCCTGCATCTTCTCCAACAGTTCGGCACTGGAGTGCACCTCGACCGGCGCGTCCTTCGCCGAGGTCACGGTCACCGGCTTCGGCATGGCCCTGGGCTTCTCGGGCGCCGACTGGGCCAGGCTCTCCAACTCCTCCTCGACCTCGTCCTCGCTGCCGTCCTCGGGCAGATAGGAACCGGTCTCCAGGTGCCGGGTCCGCTCCTCGGCGGTGTAGATGCCGAGCGCCGAGCGGTCCTCGAAGTCCAGGTAGTCCAGCGCCAGCCGACGGAACACGTAGTCCATGATCGACTGCGCCATGCGCACGTCAGGGTCGTCGGTCATGCCCGCGGGCTCGAACCGCATGTTGGTGAACTTCTCGACGTAGGTCTCCAGCGGCACCCCATGCTGCAGCGCGATCGAGATCGCCAGCGAGAAGGCGTCCATCATGCCTGCCAGGGTCGAGCCCTGCTTGCCCAGCTTGAGGAACACCTCGCCCAGGCCGTCGTCCGGGTAGGACCCTGCGGTCAGGTAGCCCTCGGCGCCGCCGACGGTGAAGGAGGTGGTCTGGCTCGGACGGCGCTTGGGCAGCCGGCGACGGATCGGCCGGTACTCGACCCGGACCGCCGGCTCGACCTCCGCCACCTCGGCGTCGGCCTTCTTGGCCTTGGCGTCCGACAGCGGCTGGCCGACCTTGCAGTTGTCGCGGTAGACCGCCAGCGCCTTCAGGCCGAGCTTCCAGCCCTGGAGGTAGACGTCCGAGATCTCCTCGACGGTCGCCGACTCGGGCAGGTTGACCGTCTTGCTGATCGCCCCGGACAGGAACGGCTGGCAGGCGGCCATCATCCGCACGTGACCCATCGGCTCCAGGGCCCGCTCCCCCATGGCGCAGTCGAACACCTCGTAGTGCTCCGGCCGCAACCCCGGGGCGTCGACCACGTGACCGTGCTCGGCGATGTACTCCACGATCGCCTCGACCGTCTCGGTGGCGTAGCCGAGCCTGCCCAGCGCCGCGGGAACCGTCTGGTTGACGATCTGCATCGAACCGCCGCCGACCAGCTTCTTGAACTTGACCAGCGAGAAGTCCGGTTCGATGCCGGTGGTGTCGCAGTCCATCATGAAGCCGATGGTCCCCGTCGGGGCCAGCAGCGACGCCTGGGCGTTGCGCCAGCCGTTCGCCTCCCCGATCCGGTTCCCCAGATCCCACTCCCGGGTGGCCACCCGGTGCAGGTCCGCGTCCACGGTGTGCAGGGTGCGGACGGCGTCGTTGGCCGCGGCGTGCTTGCGCATCACCCGGCGGTGCGCCTCGGCGTTGCGCGCGTAGCCCTCATAGGGACCCACGACACCGGCCAGCTCGGCCGAGCGCCGGTAGGCCGTGGCGGTCATCAGCGAGGTGATCGCCGCCGCCAGCGACCGGCCGCCCTCGGAGTCGTAGCCCAGCCCGGAGGCCATCAGCAGGGCGCCGAGGTTGGCGTAGCCGATGCCGAGCTGCCGATAGGCCCTGGTGGTCTCGGTGATCGCCTCCGTCGGGAAGTCCGCGAAACAGATCGAGATGTCCATCGCCGTGATCACCAGCTCGACCGCCTTGACGAAGGTCTCGACCTGGAACGTGCCGTCCTCGGCCAGGAACCTCATCAGGTTGAGCGAGGCGAGGTTGCAGCTGGAGTTGTCCAGGTGCATGTACTCCGAGCACGGGTTGGACGCGGTGATCCGGCCGGACTCCGGCGTGGTGTGCCAGTCGTTGATGGTGTCGTCGTACTGGATGCCGGGGTCGGCGCACCCCCAGGCCGCCGTGGCCATCCGCTCGAACAGACCCTGGGCGTCGATGGTCTCGATGACCTCGCCGGTCAGGCGCGCCCGCAGACCGAACTCGTCACCGTGCTCGACCGCCCGCATGAACTCGTCGGTGACCCGCACCGAGTTGTTGGCGTTCTGGTACTGGACGCTGAAGCTGTCCTTGCCGTCCAGCGTCATGTCCCAGCCCAGCCGTTCCAGGTCGCGCGCCTTGCGCTCTTCTATGGCTTTGCTCCAGATGAATTCTTCCACATCAGGGTGGTCGGAATTGAGTATGACCATCTTGGCGGCCCGGCGGGTCTTGCCCCCGGACTTGATGACGCCGGCAAAGGCGTC
>CAYYCE010000231.1:0-5419 GCA_964469635.1 uncultured Kineosporiaceae bacterium | reverse complement strand
CCCGGTTGTCGACCCCGAGGACCATCACCTGCTGCGGGGTGTATCGCGCCTTGACCAGATGACCGGGTCCGAGCGAGACCTGGGTGGCGCCGCGATCGGGGATGGCGACCACGAAGGCGTAGCCCCCGGTGCCGAGCCCGGCCTCGAGCGCCGCCGTGTTGAGCAGCACCAGATCTCCGACGCCGGGCCTGCCGACCAGCTTGGGGTAGGCGAGCGCGCGGGTGGGTGTCCAGGTGCGGGTGGCGTCGTCCAGGACGTCGACGGTGCACTCCAGCGCCCCATCCCACTCGGCGTCCAGGGAGGTCACCCGGCCCTCGCGCCAGCCGCTCACGAGGCACACCTCCCACCTGGCCCGATTCGGGTAGCGTCACGGTCGATGCCCCCGTCGAACCGTACCGAACGGCTGCTCAACCTGGTCATCGCACTGGCGGCGACCAGGCGCTGGCTGACCAAGGAGCAGATCCGCGCCGCGGTGCCGCAGTACGCCGGCTGCGAGACCACCGAGGCGTTCGACCGCATGTTCGAGCGCGACAAGGAGGATCTGCGCGAGCTGGGGGTGCCCCTGGTCACCGGTTCGCCGGACGCCTGGTTCGGCGACGAGCTGGGCTACCGCATCGACCGGGGTGCCTACGCGCTGCCCGCCGTGGACCTGACCCCGGAGGAGCTGGCGGTGGTGGGGTTGGCGAGCCGGGTGTGGCAGCAGGCCAGCCTCGCCGGACCTGCCGCCCGTGCCATGGTCAAACTGCGATCGCTGGGAGTCGGCACGGACGCCGAGGCGCTGGTCGGCGTCGAACCGCGGGTGCGGTCCGCCGAACCGGCCTTCGACCCGCTCTACGCGGCCGCCCGGGACGGCGCGCCGGTGGCGTTCCGCTACCGCAAGCCGGGGGATGAGACGGCCCGGGAGCGCCGCGTCGAGCCCTGGGCCCTGACGGCCCGCGGAGGCTGGTGGTACCTGGTCGGCCGGGACCGCCTCCGGCAGGCCCCGCGGGCGTTCAAGCTGTCCCGGATCGAGGGCCGCATCCGGCGGATCGGCGCCGCGGGATCGGTCACGGTGCCCGAGGACGTGGACGCCGCGAGCATGGTGCGACCCGACCGCAGCCGTCCCGATACCCGGACCGCGCGGCTGCGGCTGCGGCAGGGCCGCGGCACGGCCCTGCGGCTGCGCGAGGGGGCGGGCACCCTCGCCGACGCCGAGGCACCGCGGGACTGGGACGTGATCGAGCTGCCGATCGGGGATTCCGGACAGCTGGCCGATCAGCTCGCCGGCTACGGACCGGACGTCGTGGTCGAGGCGCCCGGCGATCTGCGGCATCGGGTGGTGGACCTGCTGCGTGGCGCCCGGAGCGCACACCGGGAGGACGGGGGGAGGACGGGGTGAGCGTGGGGGCCACGGCACGGCTGTCGCGGCTGCTGACCATGGTGCCGTGGCTGTTGGAGCGCCAGGGGGTGCCGTTGGCGGAGGCGGCCGCGCACTTCGAGATCTCCGAGGCGGAGCTCGTCGCCGACCTCGAGCTGCTGTTCGTCTGCGGCACGCCCGGCCACCTGCCGGACGACCTCATCGAGGCGGACTGGGAGTCCGGGCGGATCTACCTCGGAAACGCCGACGCCATCGCCCGGCCGCTGCGGTTGGGCATCGACGAGGCGGTGGCGCTGCTGGTCGGCCTGAGGACCCTGGCCGCCGTCCCCGGCCTGCACGACCGCGAGGCCGTGGAGTCGGCGCTGGCCAAGCTCTCGGCCGCGGCCGGGGACGCCGCGGGGGCCGCCGACGCCCTGTCGGTCGATCTGTCCCGCGGCGTCAGCGAACCGCTGCTGACGAGGCTGCGGGACGCCGTCCGACGCCGGCGGCGGGTGTTCCTGCGCTACCTGGTACCGAGCCGGGACGAGGCCACCGAACGGATGGTGGACCCGATGCGGGTGGTCAACGTGGGGGACCGCTGGTACCTCGAGGGGTGGTGCCACCGGGCCGAGGGCGTTCGCCGGTTCCGCCTCGACCGGGTGATCGAGGCCCAGGTGCTCGACGAGGACGGCACCCCGCCGTCCGACGCCGTCGCCGGTGACCTCGACGAGGCGTTGCTGACCCCGTCCCCCGAGGATCTTGTGGTCACCGTGGAGCTGACGTCCTCGGCGCGCTGGGTGGCGGAGTACTACCCCGTCCAGGACGTGGTCGAGCGGGCCGACGGCGGCATGCAGGTGCGCCTGCGCACCGCCACCGAGGACTGGGTGCCCCGGCTGGCCCTGCGCCTCGGCGGAGCGATGCGGGTGGTCGACCCGCCCCAGGTCGCCGACTGCGTCCGCGACCTCGCCGACGCTGCCCTGGCCGCCTACCCGCCCGACTGAGCGGGCCCCGCCCGCGGGGCGGCACCACGGTCACCGCACCCGGTCGGCGCAACGCCGAGGCCGACCGTGGGAGTGCCCCATCCACCGTTCCGGCGATTCTCGCGCAGCCCGCTTCAGCCCTCGTGTCGTGCCGTCGAGGCCGCGGAGGCGGCTGCCACGATGTCACTAGTGTTAACCCAGAGTACTTATGTGACTGCAGAGTGCTACCGACTGGTTTGACACCGCGCACATCACCCCGAGGCCCGAACCGTACTGCGAAAGAGGAGGTCACCTCATGACGACCATCAAGGCGTCGTGCCCGAGCTGTGGTGATGTGGAGCTCACCCCGTCTCAGGTCCGCCTGGTCGTCTGCTCGGTGAAAGCCTGGTCGTACTATGCGTTCACCTGCGGTTCCTGCCTGGAGGAGGTCCGCAAACCCGCGGGCCGCGACGTGGTGGCTCTGCTGATCTCGGGCGGTGTCGTGGCCGAGCCCTGGTCGGTGCCCGCCGAGGCGCTCGAGGAGCACTCCGGCCCGGCGCTCGACTACGACGACGTCCTGGACTTCGCGCTCTGGCTCGACCACGCCGACCTGGTGGCGGCGGCGGCCGAGGCGGGCACGGTCACCGACCTGCCCAAGAGCACCGAACCGGAGACCGCCGCCTGACCCGTCCGGCTCGACCCTGCGTGGAGTCCATCGGGTGAGCGCGCCGACCACAGTGGCGACGGGGAGGTCGTTCCGTCGTAGCATGGCCGGAACACTCGGTTGGGAGACAACTCATGGTGCGTGGTCTGTTCGAGGGGTGGCATCTCGTCGTCCTGCTGGTCGTCGTCATCGTGCTCTTCGGCTCCAAGCGATTGCCGGACGCCGCCCGAGGCGTGGGCCGTTCGCTGCGCATCCTCAAGGCCGAGGTGCGGGATCTGAAGGACGATGACGCCGAATCGTCGCGATCCGTGCCCGAGGCCGTCGAGGGTCGCATGACGGACGGGGCCCCATCGGCGCGGCCGACCCCGTCGGACCCGCGCCACGACCTCTGAGACCTCACCTGTGGCCGTGATGACCTCGCGGCGCACACGCCAGAACCCCGAGGGGCGCATGCCCCTGCGGGAGCATCTCGCGGAACTGCGCCGCCGCCTGACCCGTTCCGGGCTCGCCATCGCGGCGGCATCGGTCGGCGGGTGGTACGCCTATCCGTGGCTGTTCGAGAAGGTCCAGCAGCCGCTGCGGGACATCGCCACGGAGCGGGACATCGCGGCCAACATCAACTTCCCCGACCTGATGGGTGCGTTCAACCTGCACCTGTCGATGTCGATCTATCTCGGCCTGGTCATCGCGAGCCCGGTGTGGCTCTATCAGGTGTGGGCCTTCGTGGTGCCCGGTCTGACCCGCCGCGAGAAGCGCCATGCGCTGGTCTTCTCGGCCGTCGGCGCTCCGCTGTTCGTGGCCGGGGTCTACGTCGGCTGGCTGGTGCTGCCGAACGCGGTCACCTTCTTCGCCGGATTCGCCGAGCCCGGCACCTCGCTGCTGCCCAGCGCCGACAAGTACTTCGCCTTCGTCACCCGGCTGCTGCTCGCCTTCGGGTTCGCCTTCCTGCTCCCGCTGTTCCTGGTCGCGCTGAACCTGGCGGGCCTGGTGCGGGCTCGCACGCTGGCCAAGGGCTGGCGGGTCGCGGTCTTCCTGATCTTCCTGTTCGCCGCCCTCGCATCGCCCACCCCGGACGCCGGGTCGATGCTGGCGCTCGCGCTGCCCATGTGCCTGCTGTTCGCCCTCGCCGTCGGCTTCGCCTTCGGGGTGGATCGTCGTCGCGACAGGCGGGCCGCCGAGGTCGCGTTGGACGACGACGAGACCAGCGAGATCGACGCCCCGACGCCGATCGAGGCACCGACGCCGATCGAGGATGTCGAGCCCGGGAGCACGACGGCTTCCCGGTTCGACGATGCCACCTGACGACGGGCCGGTGCTGCTTCTGGTCAATCCGACCTCGGGCGGCGGCCGGGGGGTGGCGGCCGGTGAGCAGGCCCTCGCCCTGTTGAGCCGGGCCGGTCACGACGTCCGGCGGCTGGTGGCCCCGACAGCCGAGCGGTTGCGTGCCGACGCCTCGGCCGCGTTGCGCGACGGCGCCAGGGCGGTGATCGTCGTCGGCGGCGACGGCATGGTCCACCTCGGCACCACCCTGGTGGCCGGGACCGAGGTCTGTCTCGGGGTCGTGGCGGCCGGCTCCGGCAACGACAACGCCCGGGAGCTCGGCCTGCCGGTGCGCGACACGCCCCGGGCCGTCCGGGCGGTCGACGAGGCGCTGCGGTCAGGCCGCTCCCGGGCCGTCGACGCGGCCCGGTGGGGCGGCGAGGGCGGCACCTCGGGCTGGTTCGCCGGGGTGCTGGGCGCGGGTTTCGACAGCCTCGTCAACGAGCGGGCCAACGGCTGGCCCCGCCTGCGCGGCCGCTGGCGCTACGACCTGGCCGTCCTGCGCGAACTGCCGGTCTTCACCCCCCGCGAGTACGTCGTCGTCCTGGACGGCGTGCGTCACGAGTTGAGCGCCGTCCTGGTGGCCGTCGGGAACGGCCCGGCCTACGGCGGCGGCATGCAGATCTGCGCCGGCGCCCGGACCGACGACGGACTCCTCGATGTGGTCATCGCCGGGCCGATGAGTCGCCGGGCGCTGGTCCGCCTGTACCCCAAGGTGTTCCGCGGCACCCACCTCGACCACCCGGCGGTGGTACGGCATCGGGTCCGGACCGTCGAGCTCGGCTCGCCGGGGATCGTGGCCTACGCGGACGGCGAGCGGCTGGGCGAGCTGCCGCTGCGCTGCGAGGTCGTCCCGGGGGCCGTGCGGCTGCTCGCCGACGATCACCCCGTCC
Organism: uncultured Kineosporiaceae bacterium; assembly: GCA_964469635.1. Taxonomy (GTDB): domain Bacteria; phylum Actinomycetota; class Actinomycetes; order Actinomycetales; family Kineosporiaceae; genus JADJPO01. The sequence continues at coordinate 247 of CAYYCE010000231.1, read as the reverse complement.
GGGCCGGGTGAGGAGCGGTCGAGGTCGGGTCCGGCAGCACCGCCGCGGCGTCGGCGAGTGCGCCGGTCAGGTCCGCCCCGAGGGCGGTCACCAGGACGCCCCGGCGGCGAGCGGTCTCGATCAAGTCGCCGCCGAGCGGCCCGGTGGCCCGGGTCTCGGCCCGGATGTGGAGCCCGGAGACTGGGCCGGCCCGGTGTCGATGCCGGTGCAGTTCGGCGAGCACCCAGTCGACGACCGGCTCCGCGTC
>CAYYCE010000230.1:1345-5420 GCA_964469635.1 uncultured Kineosporiaceae bacterium | reverse complement strand
GCGAACAACTCCGGGACGTCGGCGAACCGCTCCTCGAGCCGGTGGATCAGATCGATCGCGGTGTTCTTGGTGTCGACGATCGCCAGCTTGCAGAACTCGATCCCGGTGCAGGCCATGGTGCCACGCCGGAAGGCCGAGGCACCGACCTCCAGGCCGATCGCGGCCAGGTGGTCGACCAGGTCGGCCACCCGGTCCGCGGCGACGTCGAGGATCACCAGCTTCTGCTCGACGGTGAACCGGATCCGGTCCGAGCCGGCCCGCTCCACGGCCCGCGCCAGCTCGCACAGCTGGCGGCCGTGGAGGCGACCCACCGTGGGCGCCGCGCCGACCACGAAGGTGCCGCGCCCCTGGGGGTGGACCCCGACGTGGTCGCGCCGGCCACGGGGCGGTTCGGCCGGCGCCGGGCCGTCGACGAGTCGACGGCCCAGGTAGTCCTCACTCTCCAGCACCTCGCGGAACCGCTCGACTCCCCAGTCGGCGACCAGGAACTTCAGTCGCGCCCGGTTGCGCAGCCGCCGGTATCCGTGGTCGCGGAAGATCCGCACGACGCCGTGCCAGACATCGGCCACCTCCTCGACCGGCACCCACGCGCCCAGGCGCCTGGCGAGCATCGGCGAGGTGGACAGGCCGCCGCCGACCCAGAGGTCGAAGCCCGGACCGTGTTCGGGGTGGACCACGCCGACGAAGGCGACGTCCTGGATCTCGTGGGCGACGTCCAGGTGTGGGCTGCCCGAGACCGCGCTCTTGAACTTGCGGGGCAGGTTGGCCAGTTCGGGATCGCCGACGAAGCGGCGGCGGATCTGCTCGATCGCCGGGGTGCCGTCGACGATCTCGTCGGCCGCGATCCCGGCCAGCGGTGACCCGAGGACGACGCGCGGGGTGTCGCCGCAGGCCTCGGTGGTGCGCAGGCCCACGGACTCCAGGGCACGCCAGATCTCGGGCATGTCCTCGATCCGGATCCAGTGGTACTGCAGGTTCTGCCGGTCGGTGATGTCGGCGGTGCCGCGGGCGTAGCGGACCGAGATCTCGGCCAGCACCCTCAACTGGGCCGCGGTGAGCGCGCCGCCGTCGATGCGCACCCGGAGCATGAAGTACTCGTCGTCCAGTTCGTGGGGCTCCAGGGCGGCGGTGCGGCCGCCGTCGATGCCGGGGCGGCGTTGGGTGTACAGGCCCCACCAGCGCAACCGGCCGCGCAGGTCGGTGGGATCGATCGAGGAGAAGCCCTTGTAGGCGTAGATCTGCTCGACCCGGGCCCGCACGTTGAGGCCGCCGTCGAGCTGTTTCCAGGCCTCACTGGGGTTGAGCGGTTCGGTGAAGCCGAGCGCCCACTGGCCCTCGGGGCGGGCGGGACGTCGCCGGGCGGCGGGCCGCCCGGCCTCGGTCGCGGCGGCGATCGAGGGAGTCTCGGCTGTGGTGACCCCGGCGAGGGTGGGGCCGTCGGTGGACGTGGACATGCGAGGGTCCTCTCAGCGCCGGCCGCGCAGGGCGGGACGGTCTCCACGTGGAGTCTCGACGTGGAGTCTCGACGTGGAGACGTCCGGCCGGAGCGTGCTCGGGCGGTCGGGGGGTTCGGGGGAGAACGAGCGGGCGGTGCGGGACGAGCGGGCGGATCAGGCCCTTGCGCTCCGACAGCACCGACACCGCGCGCTGGCCGTCCGCAGCAGGTCGACGTGATGACGTCGCACCAGGTGCACGTGGTGGGCTCGCATGGAATCCTCCATCGGTCCTGGCGGTAGCACCGTCCCGTCACCGGGTGGTTGCTGCGGCGTCGACGAGCCAGGTCTCTCGGCCGCTCTGGATGGGCGTGCAGTGACGATAGGGAGACGGTCGGTGGTCGGTCAACGTTCGTCCACGATGTGGACACCCGTCTCATGCGCGGGGCTGTTGCGATGCCACGTCCCGGGGCCGGCCGGCTGCGCCTACCGTGGTGGGATGACCGCACATCCCCCGGCGGACGTCGTCCGCGACATCGCCGCCCTGGAGGCGGTCTACGGACCGTTCCCGGAGGGCATGCGTCTCAAAGAGACCCCGGTCGTCACCTCGCTGCAGCGCCGCTGGATCGAGGCCTCGCCGTTCGTGGTGCTCGCCACCGCGGGGGCCGAGGGCCTCGACTGCTCCCCGCGTGGCGACCCGGCCCCCGTCGTCCACGTGGTGGACGATCGCACGCTGCACCTGCCCGACCGTCGCGGCAACAACCGGCTGGACTCGTTGCGCAACATCGTGCTCGACGGCCGGGTCGGGCTGCTGTTCCTGGTGCCCGGGGTCGGCACCACGCTGCGGGTCAACGGCACCGCGGTCCTGCGCACCGACGACACCGTGCGCGAGCGCTATGCGATGCCGCGGGCGAACGGCGACAAACTGCCCGCGACCGTGATCGAGATCGCGGTGCAGACGGTCTACACCCAATGCCCCAAGGCGCTGATCCGCTCGGAGCTGTGGAACCCGGAGACGTTCCGGGACCCGGCCGACCTGCCCACCGTCGGCGCGATCATGAAGGAGATCACCCGGGGCGCCTTCGACGGCGAGGCCTACGACGCGGCCTATCCGCAGCGCCTGGCCGAGACGATCTACTGAACCCGTCGCCGGTCACGCGGCCACCCGCCGACCCGCCGGGACTGCAGTCCCGGCCCCGACCTGCCGATGGGAGCGGGTGGCCGAGTTCCGTACCCCGTTCGGCATCCGGCGCCAGTTGCGCCTGCTGCTGCCCCTGCTCACCACCTGGGCGGCCGCCGCCGTCGTCCTCGCCGTCGCCGGCACACAGCGCTGGACGCCGCTGCGTCAGCTCTTCCTCGACGCCTCGTACCTGGGCGGCCAACCCTGGTACAGCGGCATCCTCAACGAGCTGGGGTTGATCGGCTGGGCGGTCGCCGCGGCCGCCGCGGCGATCGGCAGCTGGGTGGCCGCGATGGACGGACGTCGCGGTGCGGCGAGGTTCCTGCGTTCCGGCGCCGTGGTGGTCGTGGTGATGCTGGTGGACATCTGGATCCAGTTCCACTCCGCGGTGGCGCCGAAGCTGGGCATCCCGAGCAACGCCGCCCAGGTGCTCGTCGCGGCCGTGCCGCTGACCTGGGCCGGGGTGTTCTGGCGGGAGATCGCCCGGACCCGGTGGCTGATCCTGGTGTGCTGCTACGCCTTCCTGGCGTTCTCGGCGGGGATCGATACCGTCTACGACCCCGAAGGGGCGCTCGGCCTGTGGCTGGAGGACGCCGCCCGGTTGGTGGGCATCCTCACGTTCACCCACTATCTGGTCGCCACCACCCTCGACATCATCCGGTCGGTGATGGCCGAGCGGAGGGCGGCGGCGGACGGCGCGGCCCGCGGCTCGGCTGCGCTGTCGGCGGCCGTGATGGCGGCCCTGGGGGCGCCGCCCGCGGCGCGGGCTCCCGCGATCCCGCGCCCCCGTCCGGCGACCCACGGCCCGGTCGGCGCGCCGGATCGGTCCCCGGCGAGCACTCCGCCAGCCGATCGGTGAGGAAGCGCCGCTCCGCCTCGTTGCCGCCCGATTCGAGGGCGCGCCGGTAGCAGACCGCCGCCTCCTGCAGCCGGCCCAGCCGGCGCAGCAGGTCGGCACGGGTGGCGTGCAGGTAGCGGTAGTCCTCCAGATCGCCGCGGGCCGCGATCGACTCGACCTCGGCCAGAGCGGTCTGCGGGCCGTCGCGCATCGCGATCGCCACCGCCCGGTTGAGCGCCACCACGGCCGTGGGCTCGACCAGCATCAGGCGGTCGTAGAGGGCGACGATCGCCGGCCAGTCGGTGCGCTCCCAGGTCGCGGCCGTGGCGTGGACGCCGGCGATCGCCGCCTGGAGCTGGTAGGCGCCGACGTGACCGAGGGTCAGTGCCCGCGCCAGGACCGACTGCCCCTGCGCGATCAGCGCGGCGTCCCACCGGCCTCGGTCCTGGTGCTCGAGCAGCACCAGCCGTCCGGTGCCGTCCGACCGGGCCCCGCGCCGGCCGTCGGTGAAGCACATCAATGCGCTCAGCCCCAACGACTCCGCCAGACTGACGGCGTGCCCGGGGTCGGGAGCCGTGCCGTCCGGGCGGCGGGCCAGCAGGTCGACCAGCAGCCCGGCCAGCC
>CAYYCE010000230.1:0-1335 GCA_964469635.1 uncultured Kineosporiaceae bacterium | reverse complement strand
CAGCGCGCCTCGTCGCACAGGTCGCCGCGCACCAGGGTGGCTCCCTGGGTCGAGGTGTGGCCGGCGGTGAAGATCAGATAGATCACGCGCAGGGCCTCGCCGCACCGTCCGGGCAACGCGCCACGGTCCGGAACCGAGAACGGCACACCCGCGTGGCGGATCTTGTGCTTGGCCCGGACCAACCGCTTGGCCATGGTGGGCTCGGCGACCAGGAACGCCGCCGCGATCTGGGCGGTGGACAGGCCACAGACCTCGCGCAGCGTCAGCGCGAGGCGGGCGTCGGTGTCCAGGGCGGGGTGACAGCAGCCGAGGATCAGGGCGAGTTGGTCGTCGACGAGTTCACCGGCGGGACGGGGCGCGCCGCCGGCGGCCTCCAACTCGGCCAGGGCGGGTAGCCGGTCGGCGAGCCGGCGCGCGCGTCGGATCCGGTCGACCGCCTTGCGCCGGGCGGTGGTGAGCAGCCAGGCCCCCGGGCGATCGGGCGTGGTGCCGGGTCCCCACCGGGCGGCGGCCTCCACGAAGGCGTCCTGGGCGCACTCCTCCGCAAGGTCGAGGTCGCCCAGGTCCCGCCGCAGCGTGGCCACCAGCCGCGGCCACTGTTCGGCGAAGACCTGGGCGACCGGAGAGGTCAGCATCGCGCGGATCCTGGGACGGGGTCCGCGCTCAGCTGCCGACCCGGGCCAGGTCGATCACCGGGCGGACCTCGACCCGGCCCCAGCGGGCGGCGGGGGTCCTGGCGGCCCAGGCGAGCGCCTCGTCCAGGTCGGCGACCTCGACGACGTAGTAGCCGCCGAGGGTCTCCTTGGTCTCGGCGAACGGTCCGTCGGTGGTGACCGGTGATCCGCCGTCGAGGCTGACCGTGGTCGCCGTGGTCGCCGGGTGCAGCGCATCCCCGGCCACCAGCACGCCGGCGTCGGCCATCGCGGCGGTCAGGTCCATCCACACCGTGTGCTCGGCCGCGTGCTCCGGGGTGCCGGGCTGCGGACGGGCCTCGTCGGCGGCGTAGAGCAGGAACATGTAGCGCATGGGTCCTCCTGGGGACGAGCCCTCCCGTCGAGGGCTGATGCCCTCTCGACGCTCAGCATGGCCCGGAATGGACAGCCCCGCCCGGGCCGAGCGCTCCCATCCGGTCGGACGGCTGGCCGCCGGATCGGGCGTGGCCGTTGTGGGTGGGTTCACACGGCGGCCCGGGACGATGGGTGGCCGGTGCGCGATACTCGAGTGTCACCGCGAGGAAGGGGTGGGTCCGCCATGGGGCGACTCCAGCACACCGAGGGCTTGACCGAGGACCAGAGCGAGCTCCTGAGTCTGGTCCATGAGTTCGTCGACGAGCAG
>CAYYCE010000229.1:0-5427 GCA_964469635.1 uncultured Kineosporiaceae bacterium | reverse complement strand
CAGGGCCCGGTCCGCGACCCGGGCGGCGAGCGGTGGCGGCGTCGCGAACGACCCGCGCCGGCGACGTTCCACGATCCCGGTGTCGGCCAGCACCAGTTCGCCGTCGCGCCATCGCGGCACCGTCGCCATCAACCGGTCGTACCCGGCGGCCAGGGCGAGCACCGCCGTGTCGTCCTCGGCGTCCCGGGCCTCGGCAAGGGCGCCCAGCACCGCCCGGTCGCGCCATCGATCGGGTGTGTCGAGTTCGTCGGGGACCGTGCCGTCCCACCCGTCGCGGCCACCCGCGTGGCGCCAGACCCGATGCGCGGCACGCAGCACCGCGGCCGCGACGTCCGGGCCGACCGGGTTGGCGCTCACTCCGGGAACCGGACCCCGACGCGGCGCAGGCCCGCTCTGGCGATGAAGGTCGACGGCAGGTCCGCGATCCGCGCCACCTCCACCCAGGCGGCCTCGCTGGTCGAGCCGCCGACCTCGACGACGCGCGGCTCCACGTGGTTCGCCACCGTGGCGGTGTAGAGCAGTTGCACCGCCTGGAAGTCCTCGGCGATGCCGTCGGGGGCCCGCCCGGTCCACCGCGCCGTGGTCACCTCGACCAACCGGACGTCGCCCGGCTCCAGACCGGTCTCTTCGTAGACCTCGCGGACCAGCGACGCCTCGGGCTGCTCGCCGGCGTCGATCCCACCGCCGGGCAGTGTCCACCGCCCGGAGTGGGCCAACCGGGTCAGCAGCACCCGACCGTCGGCGTGCACCAGTGCATAGGCCCCGGCCCGCTGCACCTTCATCGGGTCGCGCCCCAGCTGACCGCCCAACGGGTCGGCACGCCCGCCGTCGGACCAGGAGGTGAGCACCTCGCCCAGGTGCGCCGGATCGACGGTCTCGTCGTGGCCGCCGTCGAGACGGACCCCCGCGGGCAGGGCGTAGTCCAGTGTCAGCAGGTGCAGCCTCAGTCCGCCGACCTCGCGGGGCATCGACCGGGCGGCACGCAGCGGCATCGACGCGGCGAGGTCCACGGTGCTCCTGGGGGCCGCCGTGCCGCCCGCCCCGGCGGCCTCCACCACGGCACCGACCTGGCCCAACAGCCGGGACAGCGCGTCGAGCGGGGTGTCGCCGTGACGCAGCCATCCGGCCCCGAGGACCTCGCCGTCGAGACCCAGGACGCGGACGGCGACACGCTGCACCTCGGGCGTACTCACCCGGGGACCCTACCCGCCCGGGCGGGCCCGGGAACGGCGCCGCAGCAACGCCGTCGAGGGCGGGAAGGTTGCCCTTCCCGCCCTCTCCGACCCGGTCCACCACGGGTCGCTTTGCGGTGGGTACCGCCAAATCCCAACGGAGGATTGCCTCCATACCCGACGCTAGGCCTCCCACCGGGCGGCAACCCGGGACGTTTCTCCCTCGGCGGGCGGCTACCGTTTTCGAGCATGGAGCCGAACATGCAGCCGGGGGAGGCGATCGATCGGCCCGGCCCGGGGCGGCGTGGCGCACTGCGCCTCATCGGCCTGCTCCCCCGGCGCCTGACCATGTCACTGATCCGGATGGCGACGCCCAATTACACCGTGGGCGCGCTGTGCCTGATCGAGTGTTCGGACCGGCTGCTGGTCCTTGGACAGCTGCACCGGCGCGGTTGGACCCTTCCCGGCGGTCTGCTGGAACGCCACGAGGACGCCGCCGCGGCCGCACACCGCGAGGTCCGGGAGGAGACCGGGCTGGTCGTGGAGGTCGGCGAACCGCTGACGGTGGTCGTCGATCCCGTCGAGCGCCGGGTCGACGTCCTGTTCCACGTGCCCGTGGCCGAGGAACCACCGGTCACCCCACGCAGCGAGGCGGTGAGGGCCGCCTGGCTGGCCCCCGCTGACCTGGGGCGCGTGGACGCCTCCACCGCCCAGGCGCTCGCCGCCTTCGAGCGCAGCCGCCGCCGCGGTGTCCGGCGGGGGCGGGTCATCGGCTGAGGACGGCGCCGCCGCCGCAGGTCCGTGACGTCGCCGCCTCACGAGACCCGCGACAAGTGCCAGCCCCGGGTGATCCCCACCGGATCGAGGCGGGTGAGCTCGATCTGCCACTGCCGACCCGGATCGGAGTACCAGGCGCCGTCCCGCAGCCGGTCGTAGTGCCCCATCACCCGCACGCTGGCCCGGTGGGGCCGGGACTCGACGGCGGCCCAACCGGTCACCACGAAGTGCGCCGGCCGAGCGGCGTCGGCCGCCGCGCCGCCGTCCTGGGTCTCGCCCTCCGGGATCGTGCCGTCCGGGGGCTGCAGCGCGGCCATCCGGGCCGACTGGGCCGCCTCGTCCCAGGTGGCACGCACCAGGGCGGCCCGGGCGGCCGACTCGCCGGCGTTCGCGGGCCTCAACTCGATCTGGGCGTCGGCCGTCATGAGCAGCGCCGTGGCGACCCGCACGCCCTCCGCCGCGGCGGGATCCTCGCGGCGCGCCGACCACTGGGTGAGCGCCACGGCCACCGCCAGGAGGACGGCGGCCACCGCCCACCAGACACGTCCCGTGGCGCCTCGAGCCTCGCTGCTCATGCCTTCGATTGTGCCGCCTGAGGCGCATCGGCGACTTCCCCGGCCCAGGACCCTTGACCCGGGGTGAGAGCTTGGCCACTTTGGCATCAGGAAGGTTACGGAGACGCAAACTCGAGCTGAACGCGCCACCACTCCCCTCTGCTCGGCCGCACCCGGCGGTGGGCGCCACGGCACTGACTCGTCCATGGACCACGTCTCCGCCGCCGACCGCGGCGGGCACGGATCGAAGGGTGGCGTGATGTCGACGGTCGTGGTGCTCTCGGTGATCGCCGTGGTCGTCATCGTGCTCTTCGACTACACCAACGGCTTCCACGACGCCTCGAACATCATCGCCACCGTGATCGCCTCCCGGGCACTGACCCCGGTGCAGGCCGTGATCGTGGTCGGGTTGTTCGAGTTCCTGGGCCCGGTCCTGGGCGGCACCGCGGTGGCCAACACCATCGGCAGGTTCGTCACGGTCGACGATCTCGAGGCCACCCGGGCCTTGGTCGTGATCCTGTGCGGGATCATCGGCGCCACCACCTGGAACCTCGGCACCTGGTGGTTCGGCATCCCCTCCTCCTCCTCGCACGCCCTGGTCGGCGGGCTGATCGGGGCCGTCGTCCTGGCCACCGGCCCCGACCACGTGGCGTGGGGGTTCGGGGAACTGATCCGCCACGGCCACGCCGACGGCGTCACGAAGGTACTGCTGGGCCTGGTCATCTCCCCGATCATCGGGTTCTGGGTCGGCCTCGGCCTCCAGCTGACCATGCGCCGCCTGCTGCGGGGCGCACGCCCGCGGGCCAACACGGGCCTACGGCGGGCCCAGTGGGTCACCTCGGCCTGGCTGGCCTTCTCCCACGGCGCCAACGACGCGCAGAAGAGCATGGGCATCATCACTCTGGTGCTCCTGCTCTCCGGCCATCTCACGGAGTTCGCGGTGCCGTTCTGGGTGATCCTGACCTGCGCCGGCGCCATCACCCTCGGGATCCTCTCCGGTGGCTGGCGCATCGTGCGCACCGTCGGGTTCGGCATCTACAAGGTGCGGCCACTGCACGCCCTCGACGCCCAACTCACCTCCGCCATGGTGATCTGGGGCGCCTCGCTCGTGGGCGCCCCGGTGTCCACCACCCACGTCGTGAGCTCCTCGATCATGGGGATCGGGTCCTCCGAGCGCCCCAAGGCCGTGCGCTGGAACAAGGCGTTCGAGATCGTCGGCACCTGGGTGATCACGATCCCGGGTTCGGCCGCCGTCGCCGGCCTCGCCTACCTGATCAGCACCCTCGTCCTCTGAATCGCTCATCCGTCCGGCGCTCGCGCGCCGGCCCCCCACGCAGGAGGTCGCGATGTCCGAAGGTTCCAGCTCCGTCCTCGGGAGGGTCTTGGGCCGGGTGTTCCCCCGGATGCCGAACTTCTTCGAACTGCTCAACGACCAGTGCGACATCGCCGTCGAGGCCGGCGAGGCCCTGGTCGCGTTCATGACCTCCGGCGCCGAGGCCGACGGCCTGCGGGTCCGGGAGCTCGAGCACCGGGGGGACGAGATCAAGGACCGCAACATGGACCTCCTGAACACGGCCTTCTCCACGCCGATGGACCGCGAGGAGCTCTACCGGGCGATCAGCACCATCGATCACATGATCAACTACGCGAAGACCACGGTACGCGAGATGGAGGCCCTGGGGGTGGCCCCCGACGCCCACACCGCCGAGATCGCCTCGTACCTGCTGGACGGCGCCCAGGCGCTGCGGCAGGGCTACCGGATGTTGGAGACCGATCCGGCGGCCGCCGAGACGAGCGCGGCCGCCGCCCGCAAGGCGGAGCGGAACACCGAGAAGGCCTACCGACGGGCGCTGGCCGACCTTTTCGACGTCGAGGAGGAGATCACCCGGATCGAGAGCACCGACGGCCCCACCGGCGGCAAGGCGCTCGCCCAGGTCATGTCCGTGATGCGCAAGCGCGAGGTCTACCGCCACCTGTCGAACGCCGCCGACCGGGTGGCCCGGGCCGGCGAGGTGCTCCACGACATCGTGGTCAAGATGGTGTGACCTCCGTGATCATCACTCCCACTCGATGGTGCCCGGCGGCTTGCTCGTGATGTCCAGTACCACGCGGTTCACGTCGGCGACCTCGTTGGTGATGCGCGTGGAGATCCGGGCCAGCAACTCGTGCGACAGCTTCGACCAGTCGGCCGTCATCGCGTCCTCGCTGGAGACCGGACGCAGCACCACCGGCATCCCGTAGGTGCGCCCGTCCCCCTGCACCCCCACGGACCTCACGTCGGCTAGCAACACCACCGGGCACTGCCAGATGTCCCGGTCCAACCCGGCCCCGGTCAGCTCCGCCCGGACGATGGCGTCGGCCTGCCGCAGCGTGTCCAACCGCTGCGCGGTCACCTCACCGATGATCCGGATCCCCAGCCCCGGGCCCGGGAAGGGCTGGCGGTGCACGATCGCCGCCGGCAGCCCCAGCTGCTCGCCGACCGCCCGTACCTCGTCCTTGAACAGCGCCCGCAACGGCTCCACCAGCTCGAAGTCCAGGTCCTCGGGCAACCCGCCGACGTTGTGGTGGCTCTTGATGTTCGCCGCACCCTCGCCCCCACCCGACTCCACGACGTCCGGGTACAGGGTGCCCTGCACCAGGAAGCGCACCTGCTCACCATGCGCCCCGGCGTCGGCGACCACCTCGCGGGCGGCCTGTTCGAAGGTCCGGATGAACTCGCGACCGATGATCTTGCGCTTGGCCTCGGGATCGGTGGTGCCGGCGAGCGCGTCGAGGAACCGCCGCTGGGCGTCCACCACCTTCAGCCGCACTCCGGTGGCCGCCACGAAGTCACGCTCGACCTGTTCCGTCTCGCCCGAGCGCAGCAGCCCGTGGTCCACGAAGACGCACGTCAACCGATCCCCCACGGCACGCTGCACCAGTGC
>CAYYCE010000228.1:0-5431 GCA_964469635.1 uncultured Kineosporiaceae bacterium | reverse complement strand
GATGAGGCCGTAGGGGATGTAGGCGCCGTTGTCGTGCCAGAAGGTGACGTCGAGGCCGAGCAGCCGGCCGTCGTCGTCGAAGCCCACCTCGATGTGCTGCAGCTGCTGTCGTTCGTGGGAGCTGGAGATGAAGTGCTCGCGCCGGTCCTCGGTCCACTTGACGTCCCGGTCGAGCCGACGGGCCGCCCAGGGCACCAGGACCTCCTCGGGCCAGGGGTGCACGATCTTCACCCCGAAGCCACCGCCGATGTCGGGGGCGATGCACTCGACCTTGGCCAGCGGCAGGTTGAGCTTGGCGGCCACGGCGGCCCGCACCCCCGTGCTGGTCTGCGTCGAGGAGTACAGCCGAAGCGATCCCTCGTCGGAGTTCCACTGGGCCAGAACGCCCTTGCCCTCCATCGGCATGCTGGCGCTGCGCTCGATGTGCAGGTCGAGGCTCAGCCGGTGCGGGGCGGCGGCGATCGCCGCGCGGGCGTCGCCGACCTCCTGCACCTGGTGGGCCGCGACATTCCCCGGGACGTCGTCGTGCACCAGATGGGTTGCGGCCCGGGAGTTCTCGACGCCGACCACGACGGGCAGCTGCTCGTAGTCCACCTCGATCCGGGCGCAGGCGTCCTCGGCGACGTAGCGGTCGACCGCCACCACCATGACCACGGGCTCCCCGGCGTACTTGACCATCTCGCGGGCGAGCGGATGGCCGACCACGGGGTGGGTGAGCGCCGGGTGCGGGATCAGCAGCGGCAGCCGCTGCCCGACCCCGGTGGTCGTGTCGTCCGCCAGGTCGTCGTAGGTGTAGACCGCAACCACGCCCTCGACGTCCAGGACCCCGGTCACGTCGATGTCGAGGATCCGGGCGTGGGCGAAGGGACTGCGCACGAATGCGGCGGCCAGCGCGTCGTGGCCGAGGTCGTCCAGGTAGCGGCCCCGGCCCGTGATCAGCCGCGGGTCCTCGCGGCGGCGGATCGGCTCGCCGACGTACCGGGTGCTCACGACCGACCCTCCCGGGTGATCTCCGCCGCGCGGGCGACGGCCTTGACGATGTTGTGATATCCGGTGCAGCGGCAGAGGTTGCCGGAGATCGCCTCGCGGGCCTGCTCGGGAGTGGGATCCGGGTGGTCCTCGAGGAAGGCGGTGACGGTGGTGAGGAACCCGGGGGTGCAGAAGCCGCACTGCAGCGCGTGGGTGTCCAGGAAGGCCTGCTGCACCGGGCTCAGCCCGCCCTCGACGCGCCCCGCGCGGGCCGGGAGGCCCTCGACCGTGGTGATCTCGTGGCCCGAGGCGGTGACGGCGAACATCAGGCACGAGCGCACCGGCTCGCCGTCCAGCAGCACCGTGCAGGCCCCGCAGACCCCGTGCTCGCACCCGACGTGCGTCCCGGTCAGGTGCAGGTCGTGACGCAGCGCGTCGGACAGCAGCCGTCGTGCGGGCAGCCGGAGGACGTGCAGCGTGTCGTTGACCGTGAGTCGCACGTCGTGCAGCACCTCGCCGGTGGTCGGGGAGATCTGGTTCGAGACGGTCATCGTGCTCCCTCCGGTCCGTCGGCGCCGCTCCGCCCGGCGGCCTCGGCCAGCACCCGCTGGGCGAGGGCCGCGGCCAGCATCCGCCGGTACTCGGCGCCGGCATGGATGTCGCCGTCCGGGTCGACCCCGTCGCGGACGATGCCGGCGGCCGCCGGCCAGTCCGCATCCTCGACCCCTCGGCCGGCCACCGCCTCGGTCACGTCGACCACCTGGGGCGTCGGGGTCAGGGACAGGCATCCGACGCGCGCCGCCGTGATCACGCCGTCCGTCACCGTCACGGTGGCGGCCAGACCGGCGAGGGCATAGTCGCCGTGCCGCCGGGTGGACTCGGCGAACGCCGTCCCGGTGCCCGCAGGCAGGGCGGCGAACTGGACGGCGACCGCCAGCTCGTCCTCGGCCAGGCTGCTCTCCAGGGGACCCACGAAGAACTCCGCGGCGTCGATGCGTCGGGTCCCGCGGGTGCAGGTGGCCTCGACGTACCCGCCGACCAGGACGAGCACGGCGGGCATCTCCCCGCTCGGATCGGCGTGGGTGATGGAGCCGACCGTGGTGCCGCGATTGCGGATCACCGGGTGGGCGACGTTGCGCAGCGCCTGACCCAGCAGGGGGTTGGCCGCCGCCGCACCCGGGTGACACTCCAGTCGGGCGTGCCGTACCAGCGCTCCGACACGCACCCCGGCGGCCGTGATCTCGACGCCGTCGAGGCCGGCCACGGCGTTGATGTCGATGAGATGGGCCGGAGTGGCCAGCCGCATGTTCATCATCGGGATCAGCGATTGCCCGCCCGCCAGGACCTTGCCGTCGTGGCCCACCTCGGCGAGGGAGGCCGCGGCGGCGGCCACCTCGGTCGGTGCGTGGTAGATGAATGGAGGGGGTTTCACTGTCCCGATCCTGCCTCTCCTCGCTGCCGTGGGCCAGTGGCGGGCCCCGGGAACGGCAGGGCCACCCGAACCGGTGTCCGGGCGGCCCGCCGTCCGACGTCAAGGTCGGTGCGTGGTTCTGCGACGACGTGTCGCCGCCGGCTCGCTACTGGCCCCGGTGGATGTCGGCCTCGGGGACGTCCACCGTGAGCATCGCGCCGTGGTGCCGGTTCTTGAGCTCCGGCGGGGCCAGGGCCACGGCGAGGTGGTAGGCGGCGATCACGACGATGGTGCCCAGCGCGATCCCGCTGAGGGTGAAGTTGTCGGTGAACTTCAGCGAGGTGTCGCCGATCGCGATGATGATGCCCGCGGCGACGGGGATCAGATTGATCGGGTTGCCGAAGTCGACCTGGTTCTCCTTCCAGATCTTTGCGCCGAGCAGACCGATCATGCCGTAGAGGACCACGGTGATCCCGCCGAGCACGCCGCCGGGCGTGGCGGCCACGAGCGCGCCGAACTTCGGCGAGAGACCGAACAGGATGGCGACCAGCGCGGCGACGTAGTAGGCGGCGGTTGAGTACACCCGGGTGGCCGCCATGACGCCGATGTTCTCGGCGTAGGTCGTGGTCGGTGAACCCCCGACGGAGCTGGCGATCATGGTGCCGACGCCGTCGGCGGCGATGGCGCGTCCCATGACGCCGTCCAGGTCGGCGCCCGTCATCTCGGCGACCGCCTTGACGTGACCGGTGTTCTCCGCGATCAGAGCGATCACGGCGGGCAGCACCAGCAGGATGGCGGCCATCGAGAAGGTGGGGGCGTGCCAGCCGACCACCTCCTTGCCGTCGGCGCCGATCGAGGTGTGCGGCGGGAAGCCGATCCACGAGGCCGCCGTGACGCCGTCGAGGTTGACCCGCCAGTGCGTCGTGATCTCGCCCGCGCCCGCGTCGAAGGAGGTGATCTGGCCGAAGACCTTGTCGAACACCCACGACAGCGCGAAGCCGAACACCAGCGAGAGGAAGATCGCGATCCGGCCGGCGAACCCCCGAAGGGCCACGCCGCAGATGATCGCGAAGGTCATCACCAGCAGGGCCACCCACTGGTCCTGCGGCCAGTAGATGTTGGCCACGACCGGGGCCAGGTTGAAGCCGATGAGCATGACGACCGCGCCGGTGACCACGGGGGGCAGCACCGTGTGGAGCACGCCGGAGCCGAGGAAGTGGATCGCCAGGCCGACCAGGGCGAGCACCAGGCCGGCGATGAGGATGGCGCCGGTGACCCGAGCCGAGGTGGCGCCCTCCTGCGCCCGGATCGCGGCGACGCCGCCGACGAACGAGGCGGAGGTGCCGAGGTAGCTGGGCACCTTGCCCTGAACGATCAGCAGGAACGCGATCGTCGCGATGCCGCTCATCATGATCGCGAGTTGGGGATTCAACCCCATGATCAGTGGGAACACGAATGTGGCGCCGAACATGGCCACCACGTGCTGGGCGCCGAGACCGACCGTCTTGCCCCACGAGAGTCGTTCGTCGGGGGCGACCACGTCGTTGGGGCCCATCGTCCGGCCGTCACCGTGGAGTTTCCAACCCAGGGCCATCGGGTCCTCCTTGTGTCACCGGCGGGCGGGCCGCCGGGCACCGGGACGTACCGCCAACGTTGAGACACGTCGAGACCGGTGCGCTGAAGTCACATGGCGAGGTGCTGGGCCAAAGCTAGCGAGGAGGGCGCCCGGGCCAGTTCGGTAACACCTGACAGTGACCTGGACGTCCCTTTGTCAGAAGCCATGCCCGACCCATCGGCGCAGGTCATCGGGTCGCACCGCCCGGGACCGGCCAACGAGATCACCCACGTGGTCAACTCCGCCGCCGACAGCGGGCGGACCGTCTCGACGCTCATCCGGTCGGTCTCGGGGGGTGCCGAGCACACCGGGGAGGGCCCGGGGCAGGTGCGCCGGCAGGCCGAGCGGCTCGGCCGGAGCTCGGCGGAGCTCACGCGGAGGGTGTCGGTCTTCCACCTCGACGCCTGAGCGACAAGGACGGCGGGTCACAGCCCGCGGATCTGGATCGCCTTGAGCGCCAGCGCCAGTGCCAGGCGCAACTGCGGGTCGGTCGTGAACGGACCCACGAGGCGCTCGAGCTTCGTGATGCGGTAGCGCAGCGTGTTGTAGTGGAAGTGGAGGATCCGCGCGGTCTCGGCGACGTTGAGATTCGTGTCGAGCAGCACGGTGAGGGTGTACCGGAGGTCGGCGTTCTCCCGGGCGCGGTCGTCGGCGAGCTCGCCGAGGGTCTCGGCGACGAACCGTCGCAGATCGGCGCTGTCGGGGATCAGCGCCAGCAGGCGGAAGATCCCCAGCCCGTCGAAATGCGTCAGCGCGCCGTCCCCGTGCACCTGACGGCCGATCGTCACCGCCTTGAGGGCCTCGTCGTAGGCGGCGGGCAGTTCGGCGGGAGAGGCGACGATCCGTGAGATGCCTGTCGAGAAGCTGCGCCGGCCGCCGCCGCCGTCCCCCCGCACCACCCGGACGATCTCCCGGACCGTCTGCAGGCTGGCCTCGGGATCGGCGTCCGGGCGCACCCCGAGGACGGTGACCACCTCCCGGCTGAACCCGACGCAGGGCGCGGCGGCGTCGCGGACCCCCACCGCCCGGGCCCAGGCGCGGGCGAACCGCTCCTGGGTCGCCCGGACCTCGCCGCGCGGCGCCCCGGCCGCCTCCTCGTCGGCGTCCATCTCGGCCACCACGACCACCATCGACCGGTCCAGATCCCAGCCCAGCGACGCGGCGTGGGTGGCGGCGTGGTCGGGGTCGCCGGCGCGTCCGGCGAGGGCGTCGCGGACGAACTCGGCCCGATAGCGGCCCTCCACCGTCGCCACGGCCTGCTGCTTGGTGATGACCAGGGCGGCCACGGTCGCCGTGCGCTCCAGCAGGTGGACGTCGTCCGTCGTCAGGTCCCGCCGGGAGGAGAAGGCCACCAACCGGCCGTGGTCGGCGGGGCCGGCCACCAGCCGGACCATCGCCCGCCGCCGCCACGGGTCGCCGTCCGGTCGGGGTGGGCG
>CAYYCE010000227.1:0-5444 GCA_964469635.1 uncultured Kineosporiaceae bacterium | reverse complement strand
CCGGATGCGGTGAAGACGTCGAGCTCCTGGTACTGCCGGACGCTGTCCAGGGTCAGGTCGGTGAACTCCCGGGAGTGGTCCACCGGGAAGATGAAGTTCGAGGCGTGCCCTGTGGAGCCGCCCGGGTTGGGCAGCGGGCCCTTGTCGATCTGCACCAGCTCGCGCCAGCCGAGGCGGGCCAGATGGTAGGCCACGCTGTTGCCGACGATCCCGGATCCGATGACGACGCAGCGCGCCCGGCTCGGCAGTGTGCTCATCAGCAACGTCCCCTTTGGTTGCGCATGGCGCATCGACAAAGCGCCATATGAAACTCCAATGGCCAGCATGCTGCGGTCGGGAAGGCTCCGTCAAGCCAGCCGGCGCACACCCGGCCGGCCGATCGGCCGGGCCGATGGCCGGGCCGATGGCCGGGCCGCCAGGTCAGGCTCATCCGTCGAGCACGACCTCGCGCAGCACGTCGAGCCCCACCGAGCCGATGTCGAGCGCCCGGCGGTGGAAGTCCCTCAGCGAGAACGCCGGACCCTCACGCCGTGCGACCTCCTCGCGCAGCTGGAGCCACAGCCGCTCGCCGATCTTGTAGCTGGGGGCCTGGCCCGGCCAACCCAGGTAGCGGTGCAGCTCGAACCGGAGCATCTCCGGCGGGTTGCGGGAGTGGTCGGTGAGGAACCGCCAGGCCTTCTCGTAGGTCCAGCCGCCGCCGCCGACCGAGGCCGGGGCCTCGAAGCCGCAGTGGACCCCGATGTCGAGGACGACGCGGGCCGCCCGCAGCGACTGCGCGTCGAGCATCCCGAGATGGCTGCCGGGATCATCGAGGAAACCGAGTTCGGCCATCAGCCGCTCGGCGTACAGCGCCCACCCCTCACCGTGCCCACTGGACCAGCACATCATGCGGCGCCACCGGTTGAGCAGTTCACGCCGGTGGACGGTCTGGCCGATCTGCAGGTGATGCCCCGGCACGCCCTCGTGGTAGACGGTCGTCAGCTCGTTCCAGGTGCCGAACTCGGTGACGCCCTTCGGCACCGCCCACCACATCCGACCGGGTCGGGAGAAGTCGTCGCTGGGGCCGGTGTAGTAGATCCCGCCGCTGGGGGTCGGCGCGATCCGGCACTCGATGGTGCGGATCGGCTCCGGGATGTCGAAGTGGACGCCGGCCAGCGCCGCCACAGCCTCGTCCGCCTTCTGCTGCATCCAGGCCTGCAGCGCGGCGGTTCCCTCGAGCCGGTAGGCCGGATCGGCATTGAGCGCGGCGGCTGCCTCGGCGACGCCGGCGCCGGGGAAGATCCGATCGGCCGTGCGCTGCATCTCCTCGGTGATCCGGGCCAGCTCGTCCTGCCCCCAGGCGTAGGCCTCGGCGAGGTCCACCGTGGCGCCCAGGAACGAGCGTAGGGCCAGCCGGTAGCGCTCGGGGCCGACGCCGTCCGCCTCGGGGGCGCGGTGCAACAGGCGGTCCCGCAGCGCCTCGCCGAGCCGCCGGTAGGCCACGGCCGCCGCGGTCACCGACCGCTCCAGGTCGGCCCGGACCGCGCCGTCCAGTTCCCCGTCGCCGGTGCGGGGCCCGGACAGCAGCGTGTCGAAGTAGCCGTCGGTGCCGGTGAGCTCGTCGCACTGGGCGATGCACTCCACGATCTGCCGGCGGGCGCTCACCCGTCCGCGGTCGGCCGCCTCGCCCAACGTGCGGGTCCACTGCTCCAGCGCGCGCGGCACCCGGCTCATCCGGGTGGCGATCGTGGCCCACTGCTCGTCGGTCTCGGTGGGCATCAGGTCGAAGATCTCGCGGCAGGCCTGCAGCGGCGAGGCGATGATGTTGACGTCCATGCGCTCGTACCCGGCCTCGGCGATCTCGAGCTGCACCCCGAGCCGCTCCCGCAGCGCCGCGACGGTCACCCGGTCGATGTCGTCGACGGGCCTGAGCGCGTCGAGCCGGGTCAGGGTGGTTCGGGCGAGCTGCGCCCGATGGTCGTAGCCGTCGGGGGAGAAGTCGTCGATCTCACCGTCGTGGCCGGGGACGCCGAGGTAGGTCGCCTCCAGCGGCGAGGCGGCCACCACGGCGTCGAAGTGCGCCTCGGCGAGCGCGTCCACGGGGGTGGCCCGGCGTGCGGCCCGTGTCGTGGCGTGAGTGTGATCCATCCGCCGGACGCTACTGCCTGCCGGCGGCCCCCGCCGGTGGATCCCGGGTGTCGCGTTCGACCGCCCGGCCCGCGCCGCCGGGGGCGGGGCCCGGCATCATGGGGGCTGGGCTCGTACCTCGGCCCACTGCGCCCGCGGCTCGCCGGCGTCGGCACGCGATCACGAAGGGATAGGGCCCATGAGCGTCTTCGTCCGTCCGGACGGCGTGGAGAAGGTCACCGGGTCGGGCCGGTACACCGCCGACCTCACCCTGACCGGGCAGGCCCATGCCGCCTTCCGCTACGCCGACCACCCCCACGCCAGGATCCTGCGGATCGACACCGCGGCGGCCCGGGCGATGCCCGGCGTGTACGCCGTCGTCACCCACGACGACGTTCCCGACGTCCGCTACGGCGGAATGGTCCGGGACCGCCACCTGTACGCCAAGGACGTCGTCAGGTGGGAGGGCGAGGTGGTCGCCGGTGTGGCGGCCCGCACCGAGGCCCAGGCCCGCGCCGCCGCCGCCGCGATCGAGGTGACCTACGAGATCCTCGACCCGCTGCCGGACTTCGTCGCCAACGCAGCCCCCGGCGCGCCGCTGGTGCACGCCGACTGGCAGTCCTACGGCGGCAGCCGCTCGATGGGCCGCAACGGGAACGTGCTGGGCTACTCGACGATCGTCAAGGGGGACGCCGCGGCGGCCATGGCGCAGGCGGACGTCGTGGTCAGGGGCCGCTACGTCGCCGAGGCGTCCCAGGGGGCGCCGATCGAGCCGCGCGCGGTGCTGGCGCAGTGGAGCGGCGAGCGGGTCACGGTGTGGAGCTCGACCCAGGTGCCGTTCGCGGCACGCGAGGGCATCGCGCACACCCTGGGCCTGCCCCAGTCGAGGGTCCGGGTGATCGTCCCGCTCCTCGGCGGCGGCTTCGGCTCCAAGTGCGACTTCCACTTCGAGGCCCACGTCGCGGTGCTGGCGCGGGCGGCCCGCCGCCCGGTGAAGTTGGTGTTCAGCCGCCGCGAGGAGTTCCTGGCCCCCGATCACCGGCGCGAGGGGCTGGTCGTCGAACTGGAGACCGGCGCGATGCGCGACGGACGGCTCGTGGCCCGCCGGGCCCGGCTGTTCCTCGACAGCGGGGCGTACTGCGGGGAGGGCGGGTTCTTCGCCCAGATGGCCGCCACCCACGCCTGCGGGCCGTACGTGCTCGAGAACGTCGACGTCGAGTCCTCGCTGGTCTACTCGACCAACCAGCCGTCGAGCTCGGTGCGCGCACCCACGGCGCCGCAGACCTGTTGGGCCCTGGAGCAGCACATGGACGCCGTGGCGGCGGAATTGGGCATGGACCCGGTCGAGCTGCGACGGCTCACCCTGATCGAGGCCGGCTCGATCGGTCCGGCGGGGCAGGTGTTCGAGGAGATCGGCGCCAAGCAGACCCTCGAGGCGGCGCTGGAGATGATCGGCTACGACGCCTGCCTGCGGGGCGAGTTGCCCGAGGACGAGGCGATCGGGGTGGCCTGCGGGTGGTGGCCCTCGTTCGGATCGCCCTCGGGGGCCTACGTCAAGCTCAACGGCGACGGCACCGCCACAATCATCACCGGGGCCCAGGAGAACGGCAGCGGTGCGGTGATGGGCATGCCGCTGCTGGCCGCCGCCGAGCTCGGGATGCGCCCGGAGGACTTCTCGGTGCAGTACCAGGACACCGAGACCGGGCCCTGGGACATGGGCTCCTCGGGGTCGCAGACCACGTTCAACAACGGCCGGGCGGTGCTCGAGGCGGCCGGCGAGGTGCGGACGCAGCTGCTGGAGCTCGCCTCGCGGCGGCTCGAGATCGACGTGGCGGAGCTGGAACTGGCGGACGGGGTGGTGCGGGCGGTCGGCACCCCCGACGTCGCGGTGAGCATCGCCGACCTGGCGGGGACGGGGACCCCGTTGCTGGGCAAGGGATCCGGCGAGGTCCCGGAGAACCCGCCGGCGGAGGCCTCGGCCTGTGTCGGCCGGCTCGGCATGGAGTCCTACCTGGCGCCGCAGCTGATCACCCACGCCGCCCGGGTCAGGGTCGACCGCGAGACCGGGGTGGTCCGGGTGCTGGAGTTCGCCGCCGCGCACGACTCCGGGGTGATCATCAACCGGATGGGTGCCGACGGCCAGGTCTACGGCGGGGTGATGATGGGCATCGGCCAGGCGCTGACCGAGGCCAGTTGGTTCGACGAATCCGGTCGGCAACGCAATCCGGGGTTGCTGGACTACAAGCTGCAGACCGCCTCCGACGGCCCGCCGATCCACGTTCGCTGGATCGAGATCGAGACCCCGGGCGCCGGTCCCAAGGGGTCGAAGGGCGTCGGCGAGCCTCCGAGCGTGCCGACGCCGGGCGCGATCGCCAACGGCATCTCCAAAGTCATCGGCCGGCAGGTCCGGCTGCTCCCGATGACCGCGGAGCGTGTCTGGGACACGATCAACTCCCAGAACGGTTCCGGCGACGGTTCCGCGAACGGTCATGGGGACGGCGACGAGGGCGGTGCGGCGTGAACACCTATCTGGAGGCCCGCGACGTGGGCGCGGCCGTGGCGGCGATGGCCGCGGGCGCCCGGCCGATCGCCGGTGGGACCGACCTCGTCGTCGGCGCCCGGAACGGCAAGGCACCGCTGCCGCCGTCCCTGGTGGGGATCCACCGGATCCCCGAGTTGTCGGCGGTGGAGGAGTTGCCGGACGGCGGGCTGCGCATCGGCGCGCTGGTGACGCATGCCGCCCTGCTGGCCCACCCGTCGGTGGCCGCACGGTTGCCGGGCCTGCAGGACGCCGGCGCGATCGTGGGGTCCCACGCGACCCGGGCCAACGGCACCATCGGCGGCAATGTCATGAACGCGTCCCCGGCCATGGACACCGGGGCGCCGCTGCTGTGCCACGGCGCCCGCGCCGTCCTGGTCGGGCCCGCCGGTACCCGCTCCCTCGGGCTCGAGGAGTTGTGGACCGGGCCGGGCCGGACCTCGGCGTCGCCCGAGGAACTCCTGGTCTCCCTCGAGGTCCCGGCGTCGCCGCCGGGCACGTCGAGCGCCTACGTGCGGCTGCAGTACCGGCGCCAGATGGAGATCGCCGTCGTCGGTGCGGGGGCCGTGGTGACGCTGTCCGAGGACGGCGGACGCGTGGTCGGGGCCGCGGTCGCGATCACGGCGCTGACCCCGGTGATCCAGCGGGTCCCCGAGGCCGAGGCGATGCTCGTCGGGGCTCCGGCCACGGGCGAGGGACTGGCGGCGGCCGTGGCGGCCGCCGGCGAGGCCGCCGCCGCCGCGGCGCGTCCGATCTCGGACGTGCGGGCCTCGGCCGGCTACCGGCGTGCGATGGCGGC
>CAYYCE010000226.1:0-5453 GCA_964469635.1 uncultured Kineosporiaceae bacterium | reverse complement strand
CTGAGCCACCCGCTCGTTCGCGTGGGGGCTACCATCGGCGACGACCGACGTTCCCTCGTTGTCATCGTTGCCTGGCCCGAACCCGACGAAAGGGAAGCTGACGTGCAGGGAGACCCCCTCGACCACGCATTGCGCACCGTCGTCGCCCAGCACCTCGACGTTCCACCGTCCGACCTGACGGGCGAGTTCCCGTTCGAGCAGTTCGAGTTCGACGAAGATCTGGCGGCCCGCCTGCTCGACGCCGTCGGTGACGAGCTCGAGGTCCGCTTCCCCGACGACTTCCTCGACGGCCTGGGCACCTACGGCCAGTTCCACCACGCCGTCCGGCTGGCCGTGGGCGTCTAGACCCACCCGGCCGTCCCGACTCACCCGGCCGTCCCGACTCAGCCGGCGTCCCGGGACGCCGCCGCAGCCCGGTCGGCATCGTCCTGGTCGTTCCAGATGTGGAAGGCCAGCCTGATCCGACCGGCACGCGTGGCGAAGGAGCAGCCAGCGGCCCGCAGTCTGTCCGCCCTGCCGCCGTCCGGATCGGCCAGCGAGACCACAGGCGACTCGGCCGGCGGCAGGTCCACGGCACGCCGGAAGCGGGCGGCCAGACCGACCCCGTGGGCCCGGCGCGCCTCCGGATCGGGCGCGGCGAACCGTTCCAGGGCGGGCGCGGCCCCCACCCCGGCCAGCCACGCCGGTGAGACGTCGAACCGGCGCGCGTCGTCGGCCAACTCCATCCGCGGGCCGTAGATCGAGTCCCACCGCGCCCGTCCCGCGTACCACCCCGCCGACACCGGCCGCAGCCGATCCCGCGCAGCGGGCGACACCGTGGCGAAGGCGGCCCCCCGCGGGCAGGCCAGCCACTTGTAGGCCGCACACGCGGTCACGTCGAACTGCTCGGCGGCGACCGGGAGCCAGCCGACCGCCTGGGTGGTGTCGCAGACGGTCATCGCCCCGTGGGCCCGGGCCGCCGCCAGCAGCCTGGGCACCTCGACCAGCCGGCCGTCCGACGACTGGGCCAACGAGCAGGCCACCACCGCGGTCGCCGGGCCCACCGATTCTGCCAGTTCGGCCAGCGGCACCAGGCGCACCCGGACGCCGCGGTCGCGGTGCACCAGGAACGGGAACAGGACCGAGGCGAAGTCGTGCTCGGGAGCCACCACCTCGGCGCCGCCCGGCACCGCGGAGGCGACGGCGGCCAGCAGCGTGGAGACCTGGGAGCCGACGGCGACCCAGGACGGAGCCACACCCACCAAACGCCCGAAGGCGGCCCGGCTCGACTGCACCGCCACGTCGTAGCCGGAGGCCGACGCGGTGCCGGCAGCCCAGTGCGCGAGGCCCGCGCGCATCGCGTCGAGGGTGACCCTCGGGGGCAGGCCCATGGTCGCCGCGTCCAGGTACCCGGGGACGGGGTCGAAGGCGGCCCGCAACTGGTCGGCGGACAGGTCCGCCACGTCGGTCATCGCCCCATCCTGGCCGACATGCCGACATCACTCAACGACCGAGGGATCACTACGGGCATAGACTTCGGTTATGGCTCCAGAGCTCGATCTGGCGTCCCTGCGGCTGGTGCGCGCGATCGCGGACCACGGCACCATCACGGGTGCCGCCACCGCCCTCGGCTGCACCCAGCCCGCGGTCAGCCAGCACATCCGACGGCTCGAACGCCGGTTGGGAACCGCCGTCCTCGAACGCCACGCCCGTGGGGTCCGGCTGACCCAGGCCGGCCGGGTGCTGGCCCGCTACGGCGCCACGGTCACGGCGAGCGTCGAGGCGGCCGAACGGGAGGTCTCGGCCCTGGCCGGGCTGCGCGCCGGCAGCGTGCGGGTGATCGCCTTCGACGCGGCGGCGGCCACGATCCTCCCGGCGGCGCTGACGCTGCTGCGGGCCGAGGCGCCCGAGGTGGAGATTGATCTCAAGGTGGCCGAGACCGCCGAATCGGTCGCCGGGCTGCGCAACGGCCGGTGCGACATCGCACTGGCCGTCGACTTCGACGGTCCCGACACGGTTCCGCCGACCGGACCGCAGGAGCGGACCATGGGCCTGACCCGCCGCCGTCTGCTGTCCGACCCGAGCGTTCTGGCCCTCGCCGAGGATCATCCGCTGAGCTCCCGGCGGCGACTGCACCTGCGCGATCTCTCGGGCGCCGAGTGGATCACCAGCGCATCCGCCCGCCGCGAGCACCTGCTCGCCTCGGCCCGCGCCGCGGGCTTCACCCCGCGGGTGCGGTGCGAGACCGACGACTACGCCACGACCTTCGCCCTGGTCGCCGCCGGAGCGGGGATCGCGCTGCTGCCCGCCCTCGTCAGCGACCTGGCGGCCGCCCGGGGTGGGATCCGGCTGCACTCAGTCGGCGGAGTGCGCCGCCGACCGGTGTGCGCGCTGACCACCCCCGACCTGCTCCGGGTGCCGGCAGTCGCGGCCACCCTGGACGCCCTGACCGAGGCCGCCGCCGTGCTCTAGACCCGTTCACCGTGCACGCGGGGTCGGGCTCGGAGCGAGGTGGCTGCGAGGGACGGCTAGGCGGTCGCCCGGTCGATCCGCTGCAGCGCCGCGATCACCACACCGCGTTCCGTGGTGATCCAGAACGGCGGCAGCGAGGCCCGCAGGAACCCGGCGTAGCGCGCCGTCGCCAGCCGGGAGTCGAGGACGGCGACCACGCCGCGGTCGGTCGCCGAGCGCACCAGCCGGCCCACGCCCTGCGCCAGTAGCAGCGCGGCGTGCGAGGCGGCCACCGCCATGAACGCATTACCGCCCCCGCGGGCCACGGCCTCCTGACGGGCCGTGGTCAGCGGATCGTCGGGACGCGGGAAGGGGATCCGGTCGACGACCACGAGCTGGCAGGCGGCGCCGGGCACATCCACCCCCTGCCACAGCGACAGCGTGCCGAACAGACAGGTGCGCTCGTCGGCGGCGAACGCCCGAACCAGGGTGGCCGTCACGTCGTCCCCCTGGCACAGGACCGGCACGTCCAGCCGAGCGCGTAGGGCCTCCGCGGCGCGCTCTGCCGCCCTGCGGGAGGAGAACAGCCCCAGGGTGCGGCCGCCGGCGGCGGCGACGAGTTCGGCCAGCTCGGCCAGCACCGGTTCGGTGAGCCCGTCGCGGCCCGGGGCGGGCAGGTGTCGCGCGATGTAGAGGATGCCCTGGCGGCCGTAGTCGAACGGACTGCCGACATCCAGGCCCTGCCAGGACGCCTCGGACGCCGCACCCGGCGGGTCCTGCCCGCCGTCCTCTCTGGCCTGACCGGTCCTCTCCCCCGTGGTCGCCACCCCCGATCGGTCGAGACCGAGCGCCCGGGCCACGGCCTCGAAGCTGCCGCCCACGGCCAGGGTGGCCGAGGTGAGCACCACTGTGCGCTCCGCGAACACCCTCGCCGCCAGGGCGTCGGCCACCGACAGCGGCGCCACGTTCAGGCCCACCCGCACCGCGCCGTCGGCACGGACGACACGGGACAGCCACACGACGTCCGGCCCGCCGCGCACCCCCGAACCCGACGCGAGCCGGTCGGCGACCTCGAACACCTCCCCCACCGCGGCCTTGGCCAGTGCCCGGGCCCCGTCGGCCGGTCCGCCGCCGGATGCCCTGGCGGCCTCCAGCCCACCCGCCGTCGCCCGGGAGGCGTCGCGCACCGCGGTCACCGCCGCGCTCAGCGGATCGGCGAGCTGATCCGGCGCGCCCGCCAGGTCGGTGATCCGGCCCTCGGGCGCGGTCTCGAACGCCGCCCCGAGCAACGCCGCGGCGTCCTCGAGTTCGCTGGTCGTCACCCCGGCGCCGCGGGCCCGGCGGGCAGCCACCTCGACGCCGGTCACCGACAGCTCCTTGGTGACGACCGACGTGACCCGGTCGGCCAACTCGTGCGCCTCGTCCACCACCAGGACGTCGTGCTCGGGCAGCAGCGAGCGGCCCTCGAAGGCGTCGATCGCGACCATCGCGTGGTTGGTCACCACCACGTCGACGTCGCGGGCCCGCCCGCGGGCCAGGTCGCAGAAGCACTCGGCCGCCTGCGGACAGGCCGAGGCGCCCAGGCACTCGCGGGCCGTCACCGAAACCTGGCGCCAGGCGAGCTCGCTCACCCCCGGCACCAGTTCGTCGCGATCCCCGGTCGCGGTCTGCTCGGCCCACTCGCGCAACCGCAGTACCTGCGTGCCGAGCCGCCCCGCCGCGGCGGCGCCCAGGGGCGTCTCGCCGGCACCGGCCCGGCCCGGCCCGGTGGGAGCCATGGCGAACAGGCCGGCGTCGTCATCGGCCGGATACCCGCCGTCCAGCTTGTGTCGGCAGACGTAGTTGCCCCGGCCCTTGACCAACTGCCAGGTGGGACGACGGCCCAGCCGCGGCTCCAGGGCGTCGGCGAGTCGCGGCAGGTCGCGCTCCACGATCTGGGACTGCAGCGCGAGGGTGGCCGTGGAGACCACGACGCACCGCCGCTCACGCACCGCATGGGCGATCGCCGGCACCAGATAGGCCAGCGACTTGCCGGTCCCCGTGCCGGCCTGCACCACGAGGTGGCGGCCGTCGGCCATCGCGTCGGCGACCGCCTCGGCCATCTGCCGCTGGCCGTCCCGGGTCGTTCCGCCGATGCCCGCGACCGCGGCGTCGAGCAGGGCGGTCAGCGGGGGCGAGGACACCGCCCGAGCCTAGCCCGCCCGCCTCACGGGCGACCTCAGCCGGTCCGGGCCGAGCGCAGCGCCTGCGCCAGGCCGGCCCGCACCCGCGCGTGCAGCCGGGTGCCCTCGGCGGTGTGCTCCTCGCTGAGCACCTCACCCTCCGAATGCGCCCGGCTCACCAGATCCCCGCGCTGGTAGGGCACCACCAGGTCGACCTCGACATCGGGCCGGGGCAGGGCGGCGGCGACGGCGTCGGCGAGCGCCTCGAACCCCTCACCGGTGCGGGCCGAGACCGCGATCGAGCCGGCCTCGCGGCGCAGGAGCCGTTCGACGGTCACCGGGTCCGCGGCGTCGATCTTGTTGATCACAACGAGTTCCCCGACGGCGGCGGCGCCGACGTCGGCGAGCACCTCGCGGACGGCGCTCAGCTGGCCCTCGGGATCGGGGTGGGACCCGTCGACGACGTGGAGCACCAGGTCGGCCCCGGCGACCTCCTCGAGCGTGGACCGGAACGCCTCGACCAGTTGGTGCGGCAGCAGCCGGACGAAACCGACCGTGTCGGTCAGGGTGTAGCCGCGCCCGTCCGGGGTCACCGCACGGCGCACGGTCGGGTCGAGGGTGGCGAACAGCGCGTCCTCGACCAGGACCCCGGCCCCGGTGAGCCGATTGAGCAGGCTCGACTTGCCCGCGTTGGTGTACCCGACGATCGCGGCGGACGGGACACCGTTGCGCCGCCGACTGCCGCGCTTGGTCACCCGGGATGCCTTCATGCCGGAGATCTGGCGGCGCAGCTTGGCCATTCGGTGGCGGATCCGGCGTCGGTCCAGTTCAATCTTCGTCTCACCGGGGCCACGGGAGCCG
>CAYYCE010000225.1:4067-5457 GCA_964469635.1 uncultured Kineosporiaceae bacterium | reverse complement strand
CGTGCCGCTGTCGAACCTGATCGCCCACGGCGACAAGGACTCCCGCGACCTCGGCGCCCGACGCTACCTGGAGTTCCTGCTCGCCGGACCGGCGCGCGCGGGACTGCTGCACGCCGACCCGCACCCGGGCAACTTCCGACTCACCGAGGACGGCCGGTTCGGCGTCCTCGACTTCGGGGCGGTCAAGCGGCTGCCCGAGGGGATGCCCCCCGTGATCGGGGCCCTGCTGACGCTGGCGCTCGCGGGCGACGCGGCCGGCGTGGTCGCCGGCCTGCGCGAGGAGGGGTTCATCAGGTCCTCGATCGAGGTCGACCCCGCCGGCCTGCTCGCCTACCTCTCCCCGTTCCTGGAACCCGCGCGGCACACCACCTGGACCTTCTCGCGGGCGTGGATGCGGGAGCTGTTCGGGCACATCAACGATCCGCGGCGGCCGCAGTGGTCGATCGGCCTGAAGCTCAACCTGCCGCCGGAGTACCTGCTGATCCACCGCGTCTGGCTCGGCGGGATCGCGGTGCTGTGCCAGATCGAGGGCGAGGTGCCCGTGCTCCAGGTGCTGGCGGACTGGATGCCGGGCTTCGACGTCGACGCCCTCGAGTACGTCGACCGGGTCGAGGACGACGTCGAGGACGGCGATGACGTGGACGGCGCCACCGTGGGAGAGGCGGCAGACTAGGTGGCGTGAGACAGACACCCGGCGCATCCATCCAGTCCCACGGCGGCCCCGAGAGCTTCGGCTGGGGCCCGGTCGACCTCCGGGAACCGGGCGAGGGCGAGGTGGTGGTGCACCTCGAGGCCGCCGGGGTCAACTTCATCGACACCTACCAGCGCAGCGGGCTGTACCCGGTGCCGCTGCCCGCCGTCCTGGGGATGGAGGGCGCCGGGATCGTGAGCGCGCTCGGCCCCGGGGTGGACGAGTTCGCCGTCGGCGACCGGGTGGCCTGGCTGGACGTCTCCGGGTCGTACGCGCACGATGTCGTCGCCCCGGTGGCCCGGCTGGTCCCCGTTCCGCAGGGCCTGGCACCGGATGTGGCCACCGCCTGCATGCTCCAGGGCGCCACCGCCCACTACCTCGTCACCGACACCTTCCGGGTCGGGCCTGGGCACACGGTGTTGGTGCACGCCGCCGCCGGAGGGGTCGGCCTGCTGCTCGTGCAACTCGCCTCGGCGGCGGGGGCCCGCGTGATCGGCACCGCGGGCTCGCCGGAGAAGGTCGACCTGGCGCTCGCCGCCGGGGCCGACGACGTGATCGACTACCGCGAGACGGACATCGTCGCGGGTGTCGAGCACCTGGTTGGTCCGCACGCCGTCGACGTGGTCTACGACGGCGTCGGACGGGCCACCTTCGGGGCGAGCCTGGACGTGCTGAGGCGACGCGGCACCATTGTCAGCT
>CAYYCE010000225.1:0-4057 GCA_964469635.1 uncultured Kineosporiaceae bacterium | reverse complement strand
GCAACGCCTCCGGCCCGGTCGAGCCGTTCTCACCACTGCTGCTGTCCCAGAAGGGTTCGCTCTACCTGACCCGGCCGACCCTGTTCCATCACGTGACCAGCACCGAGGAACTGCGCGACCGGATGACGACGGTGTTCGCCCTGACCCGCGACGGCCGGCTCAACGTCCGG
Source organism: uncultured Kineosporiaceae bacterium (assembly GCA_964469635.1). GTDB lineage: Bacteria > Actinomycetota > Actinomycetes > Actinomycetales > Kineosporiaceae > JADJPO01. The sequence goes on along the minus strand of CAYYCE010000225.1, from coordinate 3,887 downwards.
ATCGGGCTCCGGCTGCCCCTGGCCGAGGTGGCGCAGGCCCACCGGATGCTCGAGTCGCGGCAGACCACCGGCAAGATCGTCCTGATCCCCTGATCCTGGCCCGGCACTCCCGGCGAGGCGAGCAGTCCCTCGGGTGCAAGGGCCGCCGCCCGCTGCCCCTCCCGGCGGACGGCGACCCCGGTCTCACGCTCGGCGCGGACCTCAGCCCGAGCAGACGACCTGCACCTTGGCGGCGCTGACGCGCAGCCGGCGCTGGGCCCGCTCGGCCCGACGCTGTGCGCGAGCGAGCGCGCGCAGCCGGCTCGCCTGCGACTCCCGGCGCGCCTCGCGATGTCGATCCTCCGCGAGCAACTTGTACAGCTGGTAATCCATGGCCTACTCCTCGACGTGGTCCGGCGGACGGGCGGTCAGGCCGCCACGTCGCACTTGCGGGGCCGGCCGCGGGGCCGCTTGCGGGGCACCACGACACCGGCCAGAAACAGCTCCCCTCCCCAGACGCCCCAGGGCTCGTGCCGATCCAGCGCGCCGGTCAGGCAGGCCGCGCGCACCGGGCACCCCCGGCACAGCGCCTTGGCCTGCTCGACGTCGGCCGGGGACTCTGCGAACCACAGCTCGGCGTCGTGGACGCGGCACGGGACCGTCTGGTCGAACCGGGGTCCCTCCTCCCGGTCGACGGCGTCCAGCAGGGCCGTGAGCTGCATGCCCGTCACCTCCTCGGTGTTCGATCACCGGAGCCTCCGGTGGATCGGTGCGGTGCCGGTCGCCCGGCGAGTGGTGCGGGATCCGCGGAGAAACACGAAGGCCGCGGACCCTGTGCGGGTTCCGCGGCCTGGGAGGTGACCGGCGCTGCGAGCAGCTAGACCGGAGGTCTCCAGGTCGATGAACCCGGGTCGAACAGGCGGGTAGCGATGTACCCGGTGGTACCGAGCGGCTTGCCGGCGGTCGGGACCGTGACCGGGTCGGCCGCGACGGCGGAACCGTGGGCAAACGCCTTCCCCGTCACGGGGTCGGCGGCGGCACCACGACGCCCACGCAGCAGCTCACGGTGCGGTGCCATGGGAGCCGGACGCGCGGACGCGGCATCGGCGCAGGGAGCCGTCGAGGCGCGCGAAGCCGCAGACATGATCGTCATCGTTCTCATCGCGCACCTCCCACCGGATCGTCGACGGACATCGGCAGACGCCGTCGGTCACTGGAGTTCGACGGTAAGGCCCCGGATACCGACTTGCCAAACCCTTTTTCCGCGGGCGCGCCGGAGATCATCCGCAGGGCCTCATCGGCAGGCGCCCTCCGGCGCCCCCGGCGACCTCAGCCGCGGAGCACCGCCAGCACCTGTTCGCCGTGGCGCTCCAACTTGGCCGGGCCCACGCCCGGGATCCGGGCCAGGGCCTCCAGATCGGCCGGCATGGTCTCGGCGACGGCGATCAGCGTGGCGTCGGTGAACACCACGTAGGCGGGCACCCCTGTCTGCGCCGCGGTGGCGCTTCGCCAGGTCCGGAGTCGTTCGAACAGTTCCTCGTCGTAGGTCGGCGGGCAGGTGGCACACCGGCCCACCTTGCGCTCCGCGGCGGACTCGAGCGGTCCGGCGCAGGTACGACAGGTGGTCGCCACCCGCCCGGTCCGGGCCCTGCGCCCACCGCGCCCCGCGGGCCGGCCCGCCTCGGCCCCCCCGGAGGCCGGTCGAGCGCCGGCCAGCACGGCGCCGACGCGGGCCTCGTCGAGGAACCGGGACGGCGATCGGGTGGCGCGCCCGCCCGGGGTGCGGGCCCGGGCCCAGGTCAGCACCAGATGTTCGCGTGCCCGCGTGATGCCGACGTAGAGCAGACGGCGCTCCTCGGCGATCGCCTCCCAGCCCTCGGCCAGAGCGATCGGCATCAGCCCGTCGGACAGGCCGGCCAGGAACACCGCGTCCCATTCGAGGCCCTTGGCGGCGTGCAGCGACGCCAGGGTGACCCCCTGCACCGTGGGCGCGTGCTGCGCGGCGGCCCGCTCGGACAGCTCGGCGACCAGGTCGCCCAGCCGGGCCGCGGGGTTGGCGGCGGCCAGCGAGTCGGCCAGCGCCGCCAGGGCGGCCAGCGACTCCCAGCGCTCCCGGACCGCGCCGGTGGTCTCCGGGGGCGTCGTGGACCAGCCCGCCGAGGCCAGCACGTCACGGACCTGTTGCGGCATCGGCATCTCGTCGGGATCGGTCTCCTCGGGGACGGCCCCCGATCCGGAGGCGCGGGCGGCGCCGCGCAGCAGCAGGACGGCGTCGCGCACCTCCTTGCGGTCGAAGAACCGCTCGCCGCCGCGCACCAGGTAGGCCAGGCCCGCCTGGGCGAGGGCCTGCTCGAGGGCGGCCGACTGCGCGTTGGTGCGATAGAGGACGGCGATCTCACTCGCGGGAACGCCGGCGGCGACCAGGTCGGCGGCCTGCCGGGCCACCGCCGCGGCCTCGGCCTCGTCGTCCGCGTGGGCCTGCAGTTGCGGCACCGGACCGGCGGGCCGCTGGGGGATCAACTGCCCCGCCCCGCCCCGAGCCGGTTCGGCGAGGGCGTTGGCCAGCGCCACGACCTGCGGCGTGGAGCGGTAGTCGCGCACCAGTCGCACCACCCTCGCGTGCGGGTAGCGGGTGGGGAAGCCCAGCAGGTGGTCGGGGGTGGCCCCGGTGAAGGAGTAGATGGTCTGGTTCGGGTCACCGACCACGCAGACGTCGTCCCGGTCGCCGGTCCAGGCGTCGAGCAGTCGCTGCTGCAGCGCGTTGACGTCCTGGTACTCGTCGACGACGAAGTGGCGGTACTGCTCGCGCACGGCGGCGGCGACCTGCGGGTGGGCCTCGAGGATGCCGCTGGTCAGCAGCAGCACGTCCTCGAAGTCGATCACCGCACGGTCGGTCTTGACCTGCTCGTAGACCTCGAGCAGCCGGGCCACCTCCGCGATGGCGAAGCCCCCCGGCTGCCCGCGACCGGCCCGGCCGGCCGCGGCGGCGTAGGTCTGCGGCGTGAGCAGACCGACCTTGGCCCACTCCACCTCGGCGGCCAGGTCGCGGACGGCGGGCCGGTCCACGCTCAACCGCAGCCGGGCCGCCGCCTCGGCCACCAGGGCGGCCTTGTGCTGGACCAGGGACGGCGGAGCGCCCCCCACGACCTTGGGCCAGAAGTAGCCCAACTGGCGCAGCGCGGCGGCGTGGAAGGTGCGGGCCTGCACGCCCGCCACGCCCAGGTCGCGCAGCCGGGTCCGCATCTCGCCGGCGGCGCGGGCGGTGAAGGTGACCGCGAGGACATGATGCGGACCGTAGATGCCCGACGACACCCCGTAGGCGATGCGATGGGTGATGGCCCGGGTCTTGCCGGTGCCGGCCCCGGCGAGCACGCAGACCGGGCCGGAGGCCGCGGCGGCCACCTCGCGCTGCTCCGGATCGAGGGCGGCCAGGATCGCGTCGGCGCCCGCCGGCGCCGGACCGAGTTCGGCTGTCGTCATCGCTCCTGCATCCTCGCAGGCATCGGCGACAATGGGCATCATGCAGCCTCCGGCACCAGAGCCCCCCGCCCTGCCCGCCCCGGGCGGCGTCACCATGTTCACCACCTCGTGGTGCGGCTACTGCGTCCGCCTCAAGCGGCAGATGACACACGCCGGCATCCCCTTCGCCGAGGTGAACATCGAGCACGCCCCGCAGGCGGCCGACTGGGTGACCGGGGTGAACGGCGGCAACCGGACCGTGCCCACCCTGCTGTTCCCCGACGGGTCCTCGGCGACCAACCCCTCGCTCGCGCAGGTGCGGACGCGGCTGCAGGCCTCCCCCGGGCGCGGGGACCCGTGACGGCGGCGATGCGCCGCGGCAGGTGCCGCCGTCCCGGACGTTCCGGGGCGGTCAGCGCCAGCTGCCACCGCCGTCCCGGATCCGCTCG
>CAYYCE010000224.1:0-5458 GCA_964469635.1 uncultured Kineosporiaceae bacterium | reverse complement strand
CGGACCGCCGTGGCACTCGCGGACGGCTGAGGAGGCGGCGTTGCGCGGCGCCGCGGCGAGGGTGGCGGCGATCGTGGTGGTGACCGTGGCCATCGGCGGGCTGCTGTGGTGGTCGGGCCGCCTCCTCGGCGTCGACGGCGTCGCGTTCGCGTTCCTCGTGGTCTGGCTCCCGATGACCTGGCTGGGCACCATCAGCCGGGTCGTGACCCCGCGGCTGCCCGAGGCCTACCACCGGCTCCGGTCGTTCGAGCGCGACGGGCGGCTCTACGAGCGGCTCGGGGTCAGGGTGGTCAAACGGTTGCTGCGCCGCGGTCCGCTGGCCGCCTTCAACCCCGACCTCCACCTGCCCCGGGTCTGGACCGCCTCGGCGTCGGCCCGGCTCGACCAGCGGATGCGGGACGCCGAGGCGAGCCACGCCCTGTTGCTGGTGGCGACCGTCCCGGTCGTCGGTCACGCCGCCGTGCGCGGCTGGTGGGCGGCGGCGGTGGCGACGGCGGTGTTCGACGTCCTGGTGAACGGGTACCCGGTGATGCTGCAGCGCTACAACCGCGCGCTGCTGGAGGCCCGACGGGGTTCACACGGGTAGTGCCGTCGAGGCCTTGACCGCCTTCATCGTGACCAACGACTTCATCGACGCCACGCCCGGCAGCTCGCCGAGGCGTCCGGTGTAGAGCCGCTGATAGGCCTCGAGGTCCTTGACGGCGACGGTGAGCAGGTAGTCGGCCTCACCGGCGATCAGGTAGCAGGCCAGCACGTCGTCCAGTTCGGCAATGGCGCGCTCGAACGCGTCGAGGGTGTCCTGGCGCTGCGAGGTGAGGCTGACCATGACCATGACGTGCAGCGAGCGGTCCAGCCTGGCCGGGTCGAGGACGGCGGCATAGCCGGTGATGTAGCCCGCCTGCTCCAGCGCCCTGACCCGGCGCAGGCACGGGGACGGCGACAGGTTCACGCGCTTGGCCAGTTCGGCGTTGGTCAGCCTGCCGTCCCGCTGGAGCAGCCGGAGAATGGCGCGGTCCGTGGAATCCAGGCTCGGCGGTGCGTCGGCCGCGCGGGACATGATCTGCCTCCTGGTGACGAAAATTCGGCAGAACATGCTACCAAGTTCCCGGATCGGGGATGACTTGGACACCATCTGTCGTGGCTACGCCACTAGACTGCCACCACGTCGTCGGTAACGCTGCGGTGTCCACAGGGAAGGTGAGAATCGGCATGAGGGTCGGAATCCCCCGTGAGGTGAAGAACCAGGAGTACCGGGTGGGCATCACGCCCGTCGGTGTGGCCGAACTGGTCGCGGGCGGGCACGAGGTCCTGATCGAGCGCGGCGCCGGCGTCGGGTCGGCGATCACGGACGAGCTGTTCGTCGCCCAGGGCGCCCGGATCGTCGACGCGGCCGACGACCTGTGGGCCGCCTCCGACATGGTGATGAAGGTCAAGGAGCCCATCGCCGAGGAGTACCACCGGCTCCGCGAGGGCCTGGTGCTGTTCACCTACCTGCACCTGGCGGCCGACCAGCGGCTCACCCGGGAGCTGATGGCCCGCGGAGTGACCGCCATCGCCTACGAGACGGTGCAGCTCCCCTCGGGCCTGCTGCCGCTGCTGTACCCGATGTCCGAGGTCGCCGGCTGCCTGGCGCCCCAGGTGGGCGCCCACGCGATGATGAAGGCCTACGGCGGCCAGGGGGTGCTGATGGGCGCCATCGGCGGCGTCGCCAACGCCAAGGTCGTCGTCCTCGGGGCCGGGGTCGCCGGGCAGAACGCCGCGAACATCGCCCTGGGCATGGGCGCCGAGGTGACTCTGCTCGACACCGACCTCGACAAGCTGCGGATGAGCTTCTGGCGCTACGACAACCGGGTGCGCCAGATCGCCTCGTCGAAGCTGTCGGTGAGCGAGGAGGTGCTGGCCGCCGACATGGTGATCGGCACCGTCCTCATCCCCGGCGCCAGGGCACCCAAGCTGGTGACCGACGACATGGTCAAGGAGATGAAGCCGGGTTCGGTGCTCGTCGATGTGGCCATCGACCAGGGCGGCTGCTTCGAGAACTCGCGGCCCACGACCCACGCCGATCCCACCTTCAAGGTGCACGACTCGGTCTACTACTGCGTCGCCAACATGCCCGGCGCCGTGCCCAAGACCTCGACCTGGGCCCTGACCAACGCCACGCTGGGCTACGCGGCCCGGTTGGCGACCAGGGGCTGGCGCCGGGCGCTGGCGGACGACGCGAGCCTGGCCAAGGGGCTCAACACCTTCGGTGGCGAGGTCACGAACGGCCCGGTGGCCGAGGCGTTCGGGCTCTCCCACCGCTCGGTGACCGACGTCCTCGCCTGATCGGAGCCGTTCAGTCGCCGGGCCCGACCCGCCCATGGGCCCGGCGGGGCGGATCGAGAGGCGGACTAGGCTCGGCCGGGTGAGGGTGCCCGGACGAGACTTCGCGACCTGGGTCGAGGTCGACCTGTCGGCGATCACCGGAAACGTCGAGACCGCCCGCCGCCTCAGCGGGGTAGCGGTGATGGCCGTGGTCAAGGCCGACGCCTACGGTCACGGCGCGGTCCCGGTGGCCCGGGCCGCGCTCGCGGGGGGCGCGAGCTGGCTCGGGGTGGCCCGGCCGGAGGAGGCCCACGAGCTGCGCGCCGCCGGGATCGCCGCTCCGATCCTGCTGCTCGGATACGCCCCGCCCGGGGCGCTGATCGGGCTGGTCGCCGCCGACGTGGCGCTGAGCGTCTGGACCGGCCGGCACATCGACGAGGCCGCCGACGCCGCGGCCGTGGCGGGTCGCCCCGCCCGGCTCCACCTCAAGACAGACACCGGCATGAGCCGGATCGGCTGCGCCCCGGCCGACGCGGTGGGACTCGCCAAGGCCGCCGACGCCGCCCCCGGGGTCGAGCTGCAGGGCCTGTTCACCCACTTCGCCTGCGCGGACGACGTCCGCGGCGCCTCGGTCACGACAGGCCAGCAGCGGGAGTTCGCCGCGGCGCTGGTCGACCTCGAGCGCGCCGGTCTGCGGCCACCCCTGGTGCACGCCGCCAACTCGGCCGGAACCCTCGCGGTGCCGGGCGCCGGGTATGACATGGTGCGCTTCGGGATCGCGATGTACGGGCTGTCGCCCGGCCCGCAGGTGCCGTTGCCCGCGGGGATCCGGCCCGCGCTGACCTGGCGATCCGTCCTGGCCCAGGTGAAGCGGGTGCCGGCCGGGCGGGGGATCAGCTACGGGCACACCTACGTCACCGACCACGGTGAGCGGATCGGCACGGTCCCGGTCGGCTACGCCGACGGGTGGCGCCGGACGCCGGGCAACGAGGTGCTCGTCGACGGCGTGCGCGTGCCGGTACGCGGCCGGGTCTGCATGGACCAGTGCATGCTCGGCCTGGACGGCGCCCCCGAGGCCGCCGCCGGCGGCGAGGTGGTGCTGATCGGGGAACAGGGCGGGGAGCGGATCACCGCGGACGACGTCGCCGAGCGGTGGGGGACGATCGGCTACGAGGTGGTCTGCGGGATCGGCAAGCGGGTGCCCAGGCTGTACCCACCCCTGGACCGCCGCGAGGGCGGCCGGCGGCCGGCAGGGTCCGGCACCGGGGCGCATCCGGCACCCGAGTGAACCGTGTGACTGGCGGGGCAGGCGTGGCGGTCCCCGGATCAGGCGTTCTGCTCCCGTAGCCTCGCCATCATGGCGACCCGTACGACCACGACAAACCGCTCGACCAGCGGTCGGCCGTCGTCCGGAGCCGCGCGCACTCGCCAGGGCGGCCGAACGTCCTCCCCGGCGGGGGCTTCGCGGTCCCCGCGACGCCCCGGCGCCGGGCGTGCCGGCACCACCCGCCGCCCGGCCTCCGGGCGTCCGGCCGGACGCCCGATCTCGCGGCACACCCGGCGGCGCCGCGGACCCTCCTGGCCGACCCGCGCCGTCACCTCGGTGTGGATGGGCACGGCGAGGTTCGTCGGCGGCACGGTGCGGCGCTTCCACAACGACTTCCTGGACCTCGACGAGGCTCACCGCCGCGACGGTCTGGGCCTGCTCTACCTCGCGCTGGGCATCGTCGTGGCCGCCGTCGAGTGGTGGCGACTGCCCGGGCCCGTCGGGTCGGTTCTGCACACCGCCCTCGGCGGCGGCATCGGCCGCGTCGCGGTGGTGCTGCCGGTGGTGCTGGCCCTGGTCGGGCTGCGGCACATGCGCCGACCCGACGACGAGGACGATCCCACGGACGAGGGACTGCGCCGCCTCCAGGTCGGCTCGGTCGTGCTCGGAGCCGCCGCGGCCGGGCTGTTGCACGTCGGGGCGGGCATCCCGACACCTCCCGACGGCGGCGAGGCCATGGCGGCCGGCGGCGGGATCGTCGGGTACCTGCTGTCCTCGCCCATCGAGGCGGCGGTCTCCATCTGGGCCACCGTGCCGATCCTGGTGCTGCTGGCGCTGTTCGGGCTGCTGGTGATCACGGGCACCCCGATCTACGAGGTGGGGGACCGGCTTCGCGAGGCCGTCGACATCGTCACCGGCCGGATCCCGGTCGCCGACGAGGAGACGGACCCCGAGGCCGGCGCCCCTGCGCCGTCGAGCTCTCTGAACCGCCGCCGCCGCCGCACCCGCGGCTCGAGGGGCACGGAGGACGACCCCGGCGGGCCGCTGGCCGGCGACGAGGCCTTCAGCAAGGCGGTCGTCGACGTCCGCGGCCCCGCCGGAGGAGCCGGGACGGGCCCCAGGGCCGGTGCCAAGGCGGGTGCCAAGCCCGGCGCCGTCGCCGAGGCGGCCGACCCCGCCGGGAGCGGGGTGCCGGCCGGTGGGCCGCGACCCGGCGAGCGGCGTCCGGTCGGTCCGAACGTCCTCGTCGAGACCCGCAGCACCCCCGAGCCGCCGCCCACCGCTCAGCTGCCCCCGCGGGTCGAGCAGCTCCTGTTGGGCAACGTCAGCTACGCCCTGCCCCCCTCGGACCTGCTCACCCCGGGCAGCGCCCCCAAGGCCCGCAGCGCGGCCAACGACAAGGTGGTCGAGGCGCTCACCACCGTCTTCGACCAGTTCGAGATCGACGCCCAGGTCACCGGGTTCAGCCGCGGCCCGACCGTCACCCGCTACGAGGTCGAGGTCGGCCCGGCGGTCAAGGTCGAGCGGGTCACCCAGCTGTCCAAGAACATCGCCTACGCGGTCGCGAGCGCCGACGTCCGGATCCTGTCGCCGATCCCCGGCAAGTCGGCGATCGGCATCGAGATCCCGAACACCGACCGCGAGACCGTCTCCCTCGGCGACGTGCTCCGCAGCCAGGCCGCCCGCAAGGTCACCCACCCGATGGTCATCGGGGTCGGCAAGGACGTCGAGGGCGGCTATGTCGTGGCCAATCTCGCCAAGATGCCGCACCTGCTGGTCGCGGGCGCCACCGGTGCCGGCAAGTCCGGCTTCGTCAACTCGATGATCACCTCGATCCTGATGCGCGCCACCCCCGACGAGGTGCGCATGGTGCTGGTCGACCCCAAG
>CAYYCE010000223.1:0-5513 GCA_964469635.1 uncultured Kineosporiaceae bacterium | reverse complement strand
CGACTCGACCGCGGGTGAGACGGCACGGCCCTCGGGGCAGTGGCGCCGGAAGTCGCACCACGAGCAGTCCGGCGACGGCGACGGTCTGAACATCTGGTCGTCCTGGTCCGCGGTCCGGACGGCCTCGCGGTGGGCGGTGTCCAGTCGGGCGGCCCCCTCGGCGAGGGACGCCGCCCGTGCCAGGGCCCGTGCCAGGGACTCTCCGTCGTGATCGGCGCCGGCCACGGTGCCGGTGGGGATGTGGTGCAGTTCCACCCGGCCCGCCGGCCGGCGCAGGGTCCGGGCGGCGGCCACCGCATACAGCGCCAGTTGCAGACTGGATCGGGCGTCGTCATCGGTGGGGACGCGACGGCCGGCCTTGTAGTCCACGACCACCAGCGCGCCGTCCCGGACGTCGATCCGGTCCACCCGACCGCTGACCGTCATGGTGGCGGTGACGGCCGCGACGGTGCGCTCGACCGCGATCGGCTCGACCGCCGGATCGAGCGTGCCCAGGTAGTCGCGCACCCAACGGGCCCCGAGTTCTCGGACGGCGGCGGACTGGGCGTCGTCCCGGAACCCCTCGCCGATCCAGTGCCTGCGGACCAGCTCGGCGCCGGCGTGGGGGTCACGGCGGTCCAGGGGCAGCGACCACCAGTGCGCCAGAGCCGAGTGGATCGCGGCGCCCAGGCCCAGGTGGGCCCAGGGCGGGCCCTTGGCCGGGACGGGCCGGGCGAGGTAGGCGAACCGGTATCTGCGCCGGCAGTCCCGGTAGGTCGACAACCTGCTCGGAGTGCACGGGTAGAGCCCCGCCGGCATTCCGGTGAGCTCCTGCTGGCCCGCCAGCTCGCCCTCGTGACGCGTCTGCCCCGCGGTGCCGATCCGGGTGCGCCCGGTCACGGTCTCACCGTGGCCGTGCCGCGGCCCGCCTGCTCGATCCGCTCGAGGGTCTCCGGCGTAGAGAGGTTCTCACCGATCCGGTTCACCTTCCCGCTGCCGTGGTAGTCGCTGGCACCGGTCACGAACAGGCCGAGCCGGCGGGCCAGGTCGCGCAGTTGCTCGCGTTCGCCGGGCAGATGGTCCCGGTGGTCCACCTCGAGCCCCGCCAGCCCGGCCCCGGCCATGGCGGCGATCACCTCCTCGGGGACCACCCGGCCGCGTCGTGCCGCGCGCGGATGGGCCATCACGGGGACCCCACCCGCATCGCGGACCAGGGCGACGGCGGCGATCGGATCCGGCGAGTAGTGCCGCACGTAATACGCCGCTCTCGAGTGCAGCAGAGTCGCGAAGGCCTCGTCGCGATCGCCCACATGGCCCCGGGCGACCAGGGCATCGGCGATGTGGGGACGCCCCACGGTGGCGCCCTCGGGGGTCGCCGCGACGACGTCCTGCCAGGTCAAGGGGTAGTCGGCGGCGATCCGCCGCACCATGCGCCGGGCCCTGGTCACCCTGTCGGTGCGGGTTCGCGACAGCTCCGCGAGCAACCCTGGATGGTCCGGGTCATGCAGGTAGGACAGCAGGTGGACGCCGATCCCCTGCCACTGGCACGACAGTTCGACGCCCGGAATCAGCACCACCCCGGTCGCCCGCGCGGCCTCGGTGGCCTCCGCCCACCCCGACGTCGTGTCGTGATCGGTCAGGGCCACCACGTCGAGCCCGGCGGCGCGCGCGACGGCGACCACCTCCGCGGGCGAGTCGGTGCCGTCGGAGGCGGTGGAGTGGGTGTGCAGGTCGATCCGCACCCCATCACACTAGGGCTCCTTCGAGACGGTTCCGGCGGATCCCGACCCCGCCCGGGCCCGATCAGCCGAGCCGGGGAGACAGCGCTCCGAAGCCGATGTCGTAGGTGTGCGCGGGCTCGCGCAGGTCCACCAGCGTGAACTGCTCCAGCAGGACCGCGAATGCCGGCCGGGGCCAGGTGAGCACCCACAGCCAGTCCCCGCGCGCCTCTCCCACGTACGCCACCCCGGCGTCCGCGCCGCCGTCCTCGCCGATGGCGAAGGACCACATCGGCGTCTCGTGGCCCATCACCACCAGGTAGGCATCCGGCTGGCCGGACGCCAGCGCGGCACCCGGGTCGAGATCGCGCAGCCCGGCCAGGTGGGCCGCCAGGCCGACCCCCGGCTGCTCGGCCACGAACAGTGCGTCGGCCGCCAGCGGATCGGCGTCGTCCAGCACGATCGGGTTGGGTCCCGAGACCGCCAGCACCGTGGCCACCGGCCCGGTGTGCTCACCCCCCGCGGAGCGCACTCCGGTGACCAGCCACCCGGCCGGCAACGGCCAGGGCAGCCAGAGCGGCACCTGCGAGCGCGCCGCCACCTGGGCGAGGGTCTGGTCGGACCCCACCACCGCCGGACGCAGCGGGGCGACGGCGCCGTGATCCGGGCAGATGAACGAATCCGACCACAGGCCGGGGGGCCTGACCGACGAACCACATCGTGGACAGGACATGGGCGCGCTCACGCTGCGAGATTCCTCCGCCGGCCGGCGTCGGTCAAGCACCCCCGGACGGTACTCGTGACGCGCCTGTCACACTGGCGTGGATGCGAGGCATTCCCTGCGTGGGGGCGCTGGTCTACGACCCCGCGGGACGGCTGCTCCTGGTGCGCCGGGCGCATGAACCCGCCCGGGGCACCTGGTCCCTGCCCGGCGGCAGATCGGAACCGGGCGAGACCAGCACCGAGGCCGTCGTCCGCGAGGTGCTGGAGGAGACCGGTCTGGACGTCGTCCCGCTGACCCTCGTGGGCTCGGTGGAACGCGCCGCCCCGGGCGGCGGCCGCTACGTGATCGAGGACTTCCATTGCCGCCTCGTCGGCGGCGCGCTGCGGGCCGGGGACGACGCGGACGACGCCGCCTGGTTCGACGCCGATGCCCTGGCCGCCGCCCGCGGGGAGCTCTCTGCGGGCCTGTACCGGACGCTCCTCGCGTGGTCCGCGCTGCCGCCCGGCCAGAACCCCGGTGCCGCCCTGCGGTGAGTCCCGGCCGAAACACCGTGCCCTTGCCCTGGGGGCACGATGCGCCCCTTGCCCTGGCGGCACGATGCGCGAGGTGTGAAGCTGAGCAGCGGTGCGAGGAGGGGTCATGGCGACGGACGAGAGCCGGGGACCGGGTGGTCCGCATGGTCCGGGGGACGCTCGTCCCCCGGACCCGATGCAATACCTCTTCGATCAGGTGCGCGGCATGACCGAACAGTTCATGGCGCTGGGCAAGCTCGGCGCGTCGCTGCCGACCTCCCCTCCTGCGCCGGGGGCGACGGCGTCCTCGACGACGTCGGCGACCGCCACGGGGCTCCCGGCCCTGCCGCCCCTCCCGTGGGCGATCACCGCCGCCCAACTCGGCGCCGTCCGCTCCGCCGTGGTGGCCCAGCGCTCCAGCGTGCACGCGCTGCGCTCACAGCTGGACGCCTTCGACGAGCAACTGGGGATCCTGGAGAGCATCCTCGGTCCGCTCGCGGACTGGAGCACCACCTGGGCGGATGTGGAGAAGAACTGGCGTCCGCGCACTCCCGGCCCCGATCGGCAGCAGGGGGACGGCGACTGACCCACCCGGTCGCTCCGTCCGTCCCCCGGTCCGGGCCCCGGGGCGCTTCGGCCCGCCGTCCGGTTCCGGCTGTTCTCCGGTATGGCCTGCGCCGCATCCCCGCCGCTGGCCCCGGCGGGCCCTGATCGGGTAGAGCTGGGACCACTCGTCTCGAGAGGACACTGATCATGAGCGGCAAGACGTTCACGGGTAACTACTTCGAGGACTTCCGAGTCGGGCAGCTGCTTCGTCACGCCACGCCGCGAACGATCACCGAGGGCGACGTGGCGCTGTACACAGCGCTGTACGGACCACGGTTCGCGATCAACTCCTCGGACGAGTTCGCCCGTTCGCTCGGACTGCCCCGGGCACCGGTCGACGACGTGCTGGCGTTTCACATCGTGTTCGGCAAGACGGTGCCGGACGTCTCGCTCAACGCGGTCGCCAACCTCGGCTACGCGGGCGGCCGGTTCGGGGTGCCGGTCTACCCCGGCGACACGATCACCACGACCTCGACGGTGACGGGGCTGAAGGAGAACTCCAACGGCACGACCGGCGTCGTGTACGTGAATTCGGTCGGTGCGAACCAGCGCGGCGAGATGGTGCTCGACTACACCCGCTGGGTGATGGTCAACAAGCGGGACGCCGCGGCGCCGGCACCCGAGCCGGTCGTCCCGGACCTGCCCGGTGCGGTGCCGGTCGAGAACCTGCTGGTGCCGGAGCTGGCCATGGAGCGCTACGACCCGGTGCTGGCGGGTTCGGCGTTCACCTGGGGGGACTACGCGGTGGGTGAGACGATCGACCACGTCGACGGCATGACCATCGAGGAGGCCGAACACCAGTTGGCCACCCGGCTGTACCAGAACACGGCCAAGGTGCACTTCGACCAGTTCGCGGCGAACGGCAACCGGTTCGGGCGCCGGCTCATCTACGGCGGGCACATCATCAGCCTCGCACGCTGCCTGTCGTTCAACGGCCTGGCCAACGCGTTCACGGTGCTGGCGATCAACGCCGGGTCGCACGCGAACCCGACGTTCGCCGGCAACACCATCTACGCCCACAGCGAGGTGCTGGACAGGTTCGAGCTGCCTGGGACGGGTTTGGGCGCGTTGCGGCTGCGGACCGTGGCCACCAAGGACCACCCGGGCGCCGACCTGCCCTACAAGGTCGACGGCCGGTACCACCCGGACGTGGTGCTCGACCTCGACTACACCGTCGCCCTGCCCCGTTGAGCCCCTCGCCGCACGCCGTCGCCCGATCGTCGCCGTTCGTCGCGCACCTGTTCATCGCCCCGTTCATCGCGCCGGCGCGGCCGCGGCCGCCACCTGATCGGCGACCCGCTCGGCCGCACCCAGGCAGGCGGCGATGCCGAGCCCGCGATACCCGGCCCCGGTGAGGAACAGTCCCGGGGCGCCGGCGAGCGCGGCCTCCGCCGCCGCGAGCCGGTCCGCGTGGCCGACCGTGTACTGCGGCAGCGCGTTCGGCATTCGCCGCACGATCCGGGTGAGCGGGTTCGCCAGCACCGCCCGCGAGATCCCCAGGGCCTCGACCAACTCGTCGACGATCGCGCTCTCCAGCCGCTCGTCGTCCAGGTCGGCCCAGCGTTGATCGCCGTCCCGCCCGACCATCGCCCGCAGCACGACGGTCGAGGCGTCTGCCGGCTGCGGCCACTTCGAGGTCAGCCAGGTGCACCCCACCAACAGCCGGTTCTGGTTCGGCGGCACCAGGAACCCGGTGCCGGGCGGCAGCGCGGCGGCCCCGGTCAGCGCCGCCGCGTCGTAGACCAGGCTCACGGTGGCCACCCCGGCGTACCGGGTCTGCGCGACGGCCGCCGCGGCCTCGGGGACGACGGACCCGAGCAGCGCGGCCGCGGCCCAGCTCTGCGCCGCCACCACGACGGTGTGGGCCTCGAGCTCGCCTCCCCCCGCGAGGCCGATCCGGTACCCGCCGGGCTCGCGGCGCGCCAGCCTGACCACCCGCCGCCCGGTGGACACCTCGGCACCACGGCCCTGGGC